>CAZUPX010000964.1:0-4482 GCA_964622155.1 uncultured Planctomycetaceae bacterium
GCGATGTGCGCGCAAATGCGGTCAAGCGGAATGTCCGACTCCTCCACGCCAAACGGGTTGTCCAGCTCATTGCCGATCGTTTCGATCATCAGAACCAGATAGGCGACCGCCACGGTGACCAGGGGCGTGAACCAGCCCAGACGCCCGACGAGGCCGGCGGGCAACGTGCCCAGGTACAAAAAGACACCCCGTTCCATCAGCAGGATGTAGCCCAGTGGAGTTGGCGTTCGCAGAATTCGCTCGCAGCCGCCCAAATAGTTGACCAGCCCAATCACCTCTTCCTCGGCGACACCCGCCAACACAGGGCTCAACGCTCCGCGTTCGGCCAGACTGGCAACTCGGCGCGACAGCTCATCGGCGGCAAATAGCGCCGGCTGCGGCGCAGCGGAGAGCCGTTGATAGTCATCGCTTGACAACAGATCCTCGGCCTCGCGCACTTCTCGCAGACCTCGCAGGCGGCAGCGCGTGGCATGGGCGAAGACGACGATCCACGCGCGCAGCTCCCGAGACTCGGCCTCGTCCAGGGCAGCATGGTCGGTGACAACGCGAGCCAGATTGCGAGAAGCATTCACAATGCCGCCCCACAGCGTCCGTCCTTCCCAAAACCGTGCATAGGCCGTGTTCGTGCGGAAGGCCAGCACCAAGCCGATCACGACGCCAGCAACCTCGTGGAATCCAACCGGCAATCGCACCGGCAGTTCGAGATATTGATCGATGCCGCAGACGATGATCGACAGGATCACGAACGCCGACACTTTGGGAAGCACGGTTCGGGCCAGGCTGCCACGGCCAGAAAATAGCAGCCGAAGCCAGGCGCGGCGGTCATACGGAATCATCTTAGGCCCAGCGATGCAGTTGGCGGGCGACGCCGACAATCGAGCGAACGCGACGAATCATTGCCAAAAGTATTAACCTTCAACCAAATATCCGCAATGAGCCCCTTCGGCCGCCAACGCATGATTTTGGCGTGTATCGCGAGCCGCGGCCTGCTAAAATGTTGCCATCTCGCCTTGCCGTCTCGCCAACCATTTAGTCCCCACCTCGGAGAGCTTGCCCGATGACCCATGGCCGCTTGATGTGGATATGGTTGACCTGTCTTGCGCTGGTCCCGTTGACGTCCTGGGCGGCCGCCGAGGACTGGCCGGGCTGGCGTGGACCTCGTGGAGACGGCACCAGCCACGAGGCCAACTTGCCGACTCGCTGGACGCCGACGGACAACGTGGCCTGGAAGGTCGCCGTCCCTGGCACCGGGCACGCCTCGCCCATCGTGTGGCAGGACCGCATTTTTGTCGTCACCTGCGTTGAAGTCTCGCATGAGCGAATTCTGTTGTGCTTCGATCGCGCCTCGGGTCGCAAGCTGTGGCAGCAAGTGGTCCTGCTCTCACCGCTGGAAGACAAGCATCAGCTCAATAGCTTCGCCTCCAGCACTCCGGCCACCGACGGAGAGTCGGTGTTCGTTACGTTCTTGGATCGAAACGAAATGGTCGTCGCGGCCTACGGCTACGACGGCCGCCAGAAATGGCTGGTCAGGCCGGGAGTTTTCTCAAGCAAGCACGGCTATTGCAGTTGCCCCGTGCTGTTCGAGGACAAGGTGATCGTCAACGGCGATCACGACGGTGACGCCTACCTGGTAGCGCTCGAGCGCTCGACTGGCAAGCCGATGTGGAAGGTCGACCGCGAAAACAAAACCCGCAGCTATTGCACCCCCATTATCCGCCAGATCGATGGCCGCACGCAAATGATCCTCTCGGGCAGCAAGTGTGTGGCCAGCTACGATCCGCGCGATGGCTCGCGGCACTGGATCATCGACGGGCCGACCGAGCAGTTCGTCGCGTCGCTGGTCTTTAACGAAAAGCTGTTGTTTCTCACGGCGGGCTTTCCGGAGCTGCACATGATGGCCATCCGGCCCGACGGCACCGGCAACGTGACCGACACGCACATCGCCTGGCGCACCACGCGCGGCGCGGGCTACGTCCCTTCGCCGATCGCCGAGGGAGATTATTTTCTGGCGGTCTCCGATGGCGGCGTGGCCAGTTGCTTCGAAGCCGCTAGCGGAAACCGGCCCTGGACCGAGAGGCTGGGCACGCACTATAGCGGCTCGCCTGTTTCGGCCGGCGGACTGGTGTACTTCACCTCCGACGACGGCACCACAAAGATCATCCGGCCCGGCCCGAAATTCGAGGTTGTCGCCGAAAACAAGCTCGACGAATACTGCTACGCCTCACCCGCAGTGAGCCAAGGCAATATCTTCTTCCGCGGCGAGAAGCATTTGTACGCTATCGGTACCGTCAAGATGGCAGCGGGGAAGAACCGGCCGTAGGTCCGCCGCCAGGTGGCACGGTCCCCGGCGCGCCGGGGCGCCACAACAGCGACGGGATCGACCTCTCCAATCGGCCCCAACGGGGCCGCGTCGTGTAGCCTGGGGCGACTAGCCCCAGGGTCACGTTGCGTTTATTTCGTCCAGCCCCGCAAGGGGCGACGCGAGAAAACGCCGCCGCCCCTTCGGGGCTCTGCGATTCAAATGCGCGACGGCAACCTGGGGCTGGCCGCCCCAGGCTACACTCCTGCGCCCCTCCGGGGCGGGATCACAGCAACCTACGCGCCGATCAAGCGAAGGCGACAAATCCGAAGCCAGACGCAGCTTGTCACGATGGTCGCGTACGCCGTGAGGATTGGCACTAAGTCCGACACGGGACGCCTGGCAACCCAGGCAACGAGTCCCGCCATCGCAATGAGGATTCCAATGTCGGTCAAAGTCGCCGCGCGAGTTCTGTGAAGAGCCAACATTAACGCCAAAGTGGGAACGACCACTAAAGCGACAACTTGTCCGGCGATCATGAAGTATATGGACGTTCCAACAATTTCCCAGCGAAGACGCAACGCCATTAGCACTCCGACGACGGCCGTGGCGATAAACACTTGCAGCAAGCTGAACCGCACGGCTCGCCTCTGGGGCACGACGCCATAGCGCTCGGGCCCCACGAGCTGCCAGGCTCGGCTGTAGCGAAAGTAGGCCAACACGGCGCTTAGGCTCAGGATGAAGACCAGGTCGGAAATGATCCAAAGCCACATCGGTTCGACGAATGGCGTGGTGGCGCGACGTGCTCCGAACATCGTCATGCGCAGCACGCAGAAAGCGAACGCCGCCGCCAACAACCGAGTGCGAAATCGCGGTGTCGACAGGCACAGCCAAATCGGCATCAAGATTGAATCCGCAACCCACAGCCCGGCCACGCGGTTCTCCCATTGAGAAGAGTCGGGCATCGCCATCGGCCAGCCCATCCAATCGATCAACGAGACAACCAATGGCCAGGAGTTGACAATGGCAAGCAGAGCGACAAGCACCGCGAACGCTCGGAAGTTACGAGCGTCGGACGTATCCACGGCCGAAGAGCTGCCCGATCCATCGCCCGGAGCAACAGTCTTGCCGGAAATCGATTGCACGATTACATCGTCCACACGCAAACTCCTCCGGCCGCATTGTATCTCGAATGCGAGATCAGGTGGCGACCGCGCCAAACCCAATCGTGCAGAGGGTTTTGGACGCTTTTCGGCCGTCGCGCCGCTGGCTATTCTATTAGCAGGCATGGAAGGGTGAATGGTGCCCGCTACATTGGCCAGTGAAACGCGATGAACACCGCTTGGCGACTTCTGGCTCTAACGGCAGTGCTCGTTACGGCCGCGCGCGGCGCGGAGCCGGCTAGCGCGCCACCCCCTCACCCGGCTCGCTCCGCTCGCCACCCTCTCCCACGTGGGGAGAGGGAAGGGTCAAAGGTCGACTTTGCCGCGCAGGTGCAGCCGATTTTCGTCGAGCATTGTTATCAGTGCCACGGACCGGACAAGCAGGAATCGGGCTTGCGGCTCGACGTGCGCGCTTCGGCGCTCAAGGGGGGCGACTCCGGGCCGCTGGTTGTCGTTGGACAGAGCAAGGACAGCGAGCTGGTGCGACGGGTCGCCTCGACCGACGACGACGTTCGGATGCCGCCGCCGGCCGCCAAAACGAAGCCTCTCTCGGCGGCCGAGATAGAGGCCGTCACGGCCTGGATCGACCAGGGGGCCGTGTGGCCCGAGAGTAAGGCCGGCTCGACGCATTGGTCGTTCCAGCCGATCGGACGCCCACAGCCGCCAACGGTGAAGGACACCGCTTGGGTTCGCAACCCGATCGATCGATTTATCCTATCGCGGCTGGAACAGCGCAATCTGGCGCCGTCGCCCGAGGCGGATCGACCGACGCTCATCAAGCGGCTGTCGTACGACTTGGTTGGCCTGCCGCCGAACGTGGAGGATGTCGACGCGTTCGTCGCCGACCCGTCGAGCGACGCTTACCAGCGACTGGTCGATCGACTGCTCGAGTCGCCGCACTTTGGCGAGCGCTGGGGCCGGCACTGGCTCGACATGGCCCGATTTGCCGACTCCGACGGTTATGAGAAGGACAATTCGCGACCCGATGCCTGGCGATATCGCGACTGGGTCATCGAGGTC
>CAZUPX010000965.1:0-9584 GCA_964622155.1 uncultured Planctomycetaceae bacterium
GGGACTCGTGGAGTGGATCAAGCGCGAGACGAAGCTGGCGAACCCCGCGCTGGAAAAGGCGGCCAACGAGATGGGTGACCCCGACTTGCAGCAGGCGCTGCGGTGGTCGAAAGCGGTCAACGAAACGATCGGTGACGTGGTGCGCGGCGTGCCCCCCTTTCCATACGTCCGACAGTGCCTGGAAAAGCTCATGCCGCGGGCCGACCTGTTCGTCGTCTCGGCCACGCCCAACGAAGCACTGACGCGCGAGTGGCAAGAGCACGACCTGGAAAAATACGTAGCGGCCATCTGCGGTCAGGAGATCGGCACGAAGAAGGAGTCGCTCGCCAACGCCAAAAAATATCTGCCCGACCACACACTGATGATTGGCGACGCACCGGGCGATCAGCAGGCTGCGGTGGCCAATCGGGCGTTGTTCTTTCCGATCAACCCCGGGCACGAGGAAGCAAGCTGGAAGCGGCTGTACGATGAAGGAATCGATCGCTTCCTGGCCGGCACATTCGCGGGCAAGTATCAGGACCGACTCCTGGCCCAGTTCGACACCTACCTGCCGGAAGTGCCGCCATGGAAGGCAAAGTAGGATCTAACGCGCACTCGTCCCTCTCACCTCGTGGGAGAGGGTGGCAAGGAACGAGCCCGGTGAGGGGGAGCGTCAACCGGAACGCCGCCACCCTCACCCCAACCCTCTCCCATCGAGGGAGAGGGAGAAAGACTTATCGGAATCGAACTCATGGCGCAACTCTGTGACATCGCAATGGTCGGCCTGGCGGTGATGGGCGAAAACCTGGCTCGCAACATCGAGAGCCGTGGGTATCGCGTGGCGGTCTTCAACCGCACCACGAGCGTGGTCGATCGCTTCATGGACGAACATGGCAAAGGCAAGAACTTTGTCGGCTGCCACTCGCCCGAGGAGATGGTCAAAAACCTGGCCACGCCCCGCAAGATCATGCTGATGATCAAAGCCGGCCCGGCCGTCGACAGCGTCATCGACGAGCTCATCCCGCTGCTTTCGCCGGGCGACATCATCATCGACGGGGGCAACAGCTATTACCTCGACACCGAGCGTCGCACGACCTACGTCGAGTCAAAAGGCCTGTTATACGTCGGCACCGGCGTCTCCGGCGGTGAAGAAGGCGCACTCAAGGGGCCAAGCCTGATGCCCGGCGGATCGCTGGCCGCGTGGCCGATCGTCAAGCCGATATTTCAGGCCATTGCCGCCAAGGTCGGCCCCAAAGGGGACATCCCGTGCGCCGAATGGGTTGGGCCGCGCGGGGCCGGCCACTACGTTAAGATGGTTCACAACGGCATCGAATACGGCGACATGCAGCTCATCTGCGAAGCCTACTTCGTGCTCAAGCAGGCCCTGGGCCTGTCGAATGACGAGCTGTACACGGTCTTCGACACCTGGAACAAGGGAGACCTGGACAGCTACCTGATCGAGATCGCGCGCGACATATTCAGTGTCCGCGATCCGGAAACTGGTGGATACCTGGTCGACATGGTGCTGGACGCGGCCGGGGCCAAGGGGACCGGCAAGTGGATGAGCCAGTTGGCGCTCGATCTGGGTGTGCCCAGCACGCTGGTGACCGAAGCGGTGTACGCACGGTGCCTGTCGGCGATGAAGGACGCGCGCGTCCGAGCCAGCAAAGTCTTGCCCGGACCCAAGCTCAAGTTCGACGGTGACCCCCAGCAGTTCATCGATCAGACCCGGCACGCGTTGTATGCCTCCAAGATTTGCAGCTACGCCCAGGGCTTTGTGCAGTTGGAGGCCGCGGCCAAGCAGCACGACTGGCCGCTGAAATATGGCGACATCGCGCTACTGTGGCGCGGCGGCTGCATCATTCGGGCAAGGTTCCTGGATCGGATCAAAGAAGCTTTTGACGCGAACTCGACGCTCGAAAACCTGCTGTTGGCCCCGTACTTCACAAAAGCCGTCGAGCAGGCCCAGAGTGCGTGGCGACACGTGGTGTGCACGGCGGTCGCATTTGGCATCCCGGTGCCGGCGTTTGCCGCGGCGATCGCCTACTACGACGGCTACCGCTCGGCGCGGCTGCCGGCTAACTTACTGCAAGCCCAGCGCGACTACTTCGGCGCGCACACATACCAGCGCGTCGACAAGCCGGGCGTGTTCCACAGCGATTGGCTGCACATGAGAAAAGAGCCGAATTGAATTCTCAAAACGGTTTTGAGCCACCGAGGTCACCGAGGAACGAGAGAAGGAAGGATGATCGCAAAGTGCCTTTGTTAATCGAATCATTTCCCGTCCGTCGTCTCCGTGTCCTCTGTGACCTCTGTGGCTAAAATCTTTCCCATGCCCAACGAATACCTCGAAAACATGTTCAGTCTTTCCGGCCAGGTCGCGGTGGTGATCGGCGGCACCGGCGTGCTGGGCGGAGCCATTGCCGAGGGGCTGGCACGCGCCGGGGCCAAGGTGGTTGTAGGCGGCAATAGTCACGAGCGAGGACAAGCCCGCGTCGAGCGCATCAAACTGCTCGGCGGAGAAGCCAATTTCCTGCCCGCTGACGTATCGCGCCGCGATTCGCTGGAGTCGCTATTGGCTTCGACGCTCGCCGACTTCGGCCGCGCCGACATGCTGGTCAATTGCGCCGGCGTCAACTCGGCGTCGAGTTACCTGGAAGCCACCGACGAAGATTGGCAGCGCGTAATCGACATCAACCTGCGCGGCACGCACTGGGGCTGCCAGATCTTCGGGGCCTACATGAAGGCGGCCGGCGGCGGGTCGATCTTGAATATTGCCAGCATCACAGCCGACGTTCCCTTGTCGCGCGTGTTTGCCTACAGCGCGTCGAAAGCGGCGGTGGTCAACCTGACGCAAAACGTCGCTCGCGAGCTGGCGCCGCATCATGTCCGAGTGAACGCTTTGTGTCCGGGCTTCTTCCCGGCCGAGCAGAACCGCGCGATCCTGGACGAGAAGCGTACGGCGGCGATCATGTCGCAAACGCCTATGGCCCGCTTCGGCCAGCCCGAGGAACTCGTCGCCCCCGCACTGCTATTGCTCTCGAAAACCGCCGGCAGCTTCATCACCGGCGCGGCGGTATACGTCGACGGCGGGTTTACAGCGATGCGGTTTTGATCAGGTCATCTTGCCAGGGCGGTGAACATGTCGGCATCCAACGACATGCATCCAAGCCGAACCGCAATGCTGCCCGATCGCACGGTGCAGTCGCGCCGCCTTCGGCGGCTGCTCGTGGTTGGCATCGCCGTGATGGCGGTAGCGATCCTTCTGGCGTACTTCGGATTTGCGACCGTAAGCGCGTCTGTATCCACGCCATCCGGATCGGATGGACGAGCGGGAATAGAAATGGTCATGATCGGCCTGCTGCTCGTCTTGCCGCTGGGAATTGGCAGCGTGTTAGCCGCCACGGGCGCCTTGGTGGTGCTTTTTCCCTACAGCTTAAGAGGACTAATGATGGCGGTTGCGATCAGTGGCGTTTTCATGGCGAGCTGGCTGTTGCTCGTGCAGCCTCACCTTGTCGAACGAGTCCACTTTGACCGTGCGCAAGGTGAACTAGGGCTCATGGTGTTGGAGCCCGATCGCACGGCGCTTTCTTCCCCGGGGCGTTGGATCGCCAGGATGTATATCGTCCCCTGGGTACCGGTGGCGGTTGTGTGGGCGCTACTCGGCGGACTTCCGATTCTTTTGTTGCTACCCATTCTTCGATGGCGAATTCGGCCGACGCCGCGCCACCGAACCCGCGAGACCCCGTGACGAGCGCCACGGTCACACCGGTGTCACGATTTCCAGCAGCTCCACCGCAGCCTCGCCGTTGCAGTGGATCACGGCGGTGCGGCCGTAGGTGGTCTGGCCGGCTGGGAGATTGAACAGTCGGCGCAGGTCTTCGCCCGGCGTGACTTGCCAAAGTTTTGTGAGATGAACTTTGCACAGCACGTTGTGAGCAATCAGAATTCGGCCCAGCGGCACCGCCTGGCTCTCGACCTCGCGCCGCACCTCGGGACTGACGCACGAGAAATCCAGCCGCATGATGCCGAACTGAACCACCTGGCCGTCGCTGGTGCGAGTCAGCAGAATTCTGCGGGCATAGTGCTCGCCGCTCAACTGCGTTTCGAGCACCCGCACGTCGACCGGGCCATTGTGAAACCGCTCGACCGTGACCGTCATGTGGCTGTCGTGAGCCAGCAGCATGCGATAATCGCGCGACAAGTCGTGTGAGGCGACTTCTTCAAAACTCCCCAACTGCTCCAGCCGCTCGTAGAACAGCGCGATCAAAGCATCCAGGTCAGGGCTCACGGCGTGCGCATCGCTCACGGATTCAGATGGCGCTGAAACAGAAAAAAAGATTTGCCACAGAGGGCACCGAGGACACTGAGAATTTAGGAAGATGACAAGCAGCCGTCGGAATCGTTCCGAATCTTTTTTGGTCGCTTCTCTGTGTTCTCTGTGTTCTCTGTGCCCTCAGAGGCAACAGCTCCTCGTCGCTTCGGAAACTAACCGACCGGCTGGGGAAAGGTGGGATTGGCAATCACGGTGACCGCCGGCTCGGCGGTGGGATGGTGCAAGACGGTATCGATCAAATAATACAACAATCGCCGCAGCTCGTCCGGCTCGATATCGTCGGCCACAGCCTCAGCCCGCTGGCGATACTTGTCGACCAGCAGGTTGGCCTTTTCGAAAACGCCGGCCGCCTGATAGAGCGAACGGACCTGCGCAAGGGTCGCATCGCTTGGGCATTGCGTCACCAACTCATCGAGCCTGCGCCGTTCGGGCTCGGAGAGCGCTTCGGTGGCCAACGCCCACAGCACCGTGGGCCGGCCGTGCAGCACGTCGCCACCGCTGGACATTTTGTTTTCGCCGTCAGCCTCCCAGTCGGCCAGATCGTTCAATATCTGGAACGCCACGCCCAGGTGTCGGGCGAACTGCGCGAAAGGCTCGACATATTTTTCGGCCGCACCAGCCAGCCGCGCGCCGGTGAACAGCGCCGCCTCAAAAGCCGGGGCGGTCTTGAGGGCGTAAATCTTGAGAGCGTCGATAGCCGTCAGCCGCTTGTTGGTGCCGTCTCGCCACAGAAGCTCGGCCCCCTGCCCTTCGCTCAGTCGCATGTGAGCTTCGGCCAGCCGATCGAGGATGTCGGCGGCCGTGTCGGAGCCAACTTGCCCCGCCTCGCGGCTGACGAGCCGATAACCCAGTCCGATCAGATAGTCGCCGACGTTGATGGCCGTCGGCACGCCCCAGCGACGATGAATCGTCTGATCGCCATAGCGGAATCCGTCGTCGTCCTCGATGTCATCGTGCACCAGCGACGCTTTATGGAACGTTTCGATCGATAGCGCCGCTCGCTTGACCGCATCGGGCAGCGCGGCTAACTGTTCAGCACCATCGGCCAGCGTGCCCTTGGCCCCTGAGAGGGCATCGTAGACGGCAAGCGTGATGAACGGCCGCGAATGCTTGCCCCCCTTGGCCAGAAAGTCATAGGCGATCTGCTCGGTGCCTCGCACGGGATCGATGTGCGCCCGGGGTGGCACTGGCGTATCGCCAGTGTCGAACCCGTTCGAGACTTGCACTGGCGAGACGCCAGTGCCACCCGGAATTTCGGACTTCGCGCGAGCCCGCGGCGCCAGACGGTCCAACTCTTTCGACTCAAACATGCCGGCGGCCGCGCGCATCAAGTGGATGTAGCTGCGCGTTTGCACGGGCGGGGTCGCCTGCGCCGTGCGAATCATGTCCCACACCCAGGGCTCGTCGACCGACGTGTTGCGGCAGTCGCTGGACAACAGCGGCACCGCCATGCACGGGATGCCGGCCAGCAGGATCTTGTCGATGGCTTTTTCGAGCACATTCAAGCAGGCCACGCCGACAATTGCGTCGACGTAGCCGCTGATGATGATCTTCAAAACGATTGGCGAACCCTCGGCCACCAGCACCTTATAGCCCAGCGCCTCGGCCTCGGTGCGAAAGTCGGCGATCGAGCAGGCCCCGCATTTCTTGCACTCCAGCCCGAACTCGTCGTAGTCGGCCGGGCAACCCTCGGCGTGTTTCAGGCAATGAGGCAGCAGGAATAATCGGCGGCTCGGGGGCACGGCGGCCACCTGGTCGTGCCAAAAGGCCGTCACCAGCGCCACCATCGTCCAGCCGAGGTAGCCTTCGCCCAAACCCATCTCGTCCAGGATCGCGCGTGCGACCGCCTCCATCTCGTCCTTGCCCAGCGGACGAGACTTGTCGAGCCTGGCCACGGTCGCGACGACACGGGCGCGAACCTGCTCGCGCAGGTCGAGCGCCTCGGGCACGAGCTTCAAATGGCTGGTATTACGGCGGCGAGGTTTTTTGGCTGAGACAGGTGCTGCGGGCGAGGATGAGTTGTCGTCCTGAGCCCTCTCGTCCACGGATGCAGTCGCCAAGGTGTCGCTCGCTTATCGTTTGCCGGAGTGAATGACCGCGGAAGTTTCAGGCTGGGTGGCGGGCCGCCGCGCTCGGCGCCCCAGCGCCGCCACGGAGAACACAAGCGGATATAGCTTCTCATAATACCACAGCCGTGCAAAGTAAAAACCGATCGGCGAGCTTTCCTGGTGCCGGTTCGATTCCACCGCGTCGATCAGCCACGTAAGCCCTTGCTGGGCCGCCGCTTCGTGGGCCGGGGTGCGGCCACAAGTCACGAGCGTGTCGACAGCCAACGCCGTTTCCTCGACGCTCGATGGCGAAGCTGCCCGCGTCGGGCAAGCGACCCCACCACCCCAACTACCGCCCAGATGCATCACCTTTGTCAACCAGTCCAACGCCCGCGACGCGGCCGGCGTGTCCAAGCGGCCCAAGTCGCGATACGCGGCCAACACCTTCGCCGTACCGTAGACCGGATTGTCTTCGTCGTGCTGATTTTGGTTGCCAAACCACAGCGGCACCCAATGACCGTCGGCGTGTTGCCGCCTGGCAAGGTAGGCGAAGCCACGTTCGATCGCCGCGCCGATGCGGGCGTCCAATTGCGAGCGCAGTTCGAGCGCGTGGTCCGAGATCTTCACCAGCGTGATGCGCCAGGCGTGCAGGGCACGCAGCGCGTGCGCCGTCAGGTCGCAGCCGCTGCGATCGAACGGCAGCTTGCCCCAACCGCGGGAGAAGGTCGGCCAGCCGCCGTCTGAGTTCTGTAAATCCAGGAGCCATTTCACACCGGCCGAAGCGGCCGCTTCGATCCTCTGGCTGTCGGCGGCCGACACACCGGCTTTGACCCATGCGGCAAGTGCCAGCAGGGCACCCGATGTGTCGTCGGCATCGGGCACTCCGCCCGAGCAGTCGGTCCAGGCCCAGCCACCCGGCTGCGAGCCGGTGTAAACGTGCGGTTGGCGATGTTGACACCCAAGCAGCCAGTCGAGACACGCCAGCTCGCGCACGTCCTCACCGGCTGCGGCCAGCGAGTTGACCGCCAGCGTCGTATTCCACGTGGCCAGATTCGTGTCAATCGGCCAACTGCCATCGGGTCGAACCGAAGCCAACAGGAACTCAACGCCATTGCGAACCACCGGGTGATCGACCCGTCCGCTGCTGGCCAGACTCATGACCACGAAACTGGTGAGCGGCGCCGCCTCCAAAAATCCGCCGCTGGGCGGCTGCATCAAGGCCAGCACTCGCAAGCTGGGTTCCATAGCGCGGCGGCGCATCAGATATGCGATCGGGTTCCACGGCTTGCGGTGGAAATATCGCGCCTGGCCAATGGCCACTAGCGCCGGCACCGCGTAACTTACCACCGGCAGTCGCAAAAACTTCCACAGCCGCTGCGGAAAACAAGCCAGCTCGAACGGCAGCGCAGGAACTTTGCGCCAAGGCACCAATCCGGCCAGGGCCGCGTTGGTCAAGATCGGCACGGCGAAGGTCTTGTCGCGACCGTATCGCCGCCGAAGTCCGCGCACGCCACCGTTGCGCTTGATGTAAGCATCGGCACGCTCCAAGATGCCCGGATGGTCGGCCGGCACCGCCGTGAGCGCGAATGCCGAGCGGACGAGCATGGTGGTGGCGATGTTCGAGAGGCTCCTGTCGGTGTCGCCCCAGCCGCCGTCGGGATTCTGGTGGTCGGCCAGCCAATGGACGCTGGCCATGATCAGCTCGCTGAGCCGGCCCTCGCGTGCTTCGTCGGCAAACCGTCCGCCGATCGTCGGAGCCTGACGCTCGACGATCGCCAGGGCGCTGATCGCCGTGGCCGTGGCCAGCGCGGAGCCAGACAACTGGCCGATCCAGTGTCCGCTAGGAGCGCTCTCTGCGAGCAAGTCGCAACGGGCCGTCTCGTAAGCGGCCGAGAGTCGATCGGGATCGACCATAGATTACGTTTTTCCGGGCCACACAAAGCGAAAGCCGAAAACCGCCATGGCGATCCGACCCTCGCACCAGTCGAAAATTCTAGATGCCGCGTCAACCACTGTCGATAGTCCCCCTCGTGGCGGACGACATGCCGTCCGCTATTGCCGCGCGCAGCGGCCTGCTATAATCGCCCTCGCGGTTACTCAAGCCAAATGCCCGATTGAGATTACGTCGAAACAGCTCAATTTACTAACCCGACGCGCAAGCGAGGGATTTCCTCCGCCCACAATCCCTCGTTCGGGCGCCGGGTTCGTATCGACGATGAGGTTTTGCGGCATGTATCTGCGAATGGCCAAACGCGCCTTGTTCGAAACCGACAAGCGCCTGTTGTGGAAACTGATCTACAACATGGGCTTCAAGGGCATGCGCGCCGTGCAGAAGCACAAGCGGCGGTTGCGGCGCGGTGAGTTCTTTCCACCGTTCCTGTACATCTCGATCGTCAACAGTTGCAATCTGCGCTGTCAAGGCTGTTGGGTCGACGTGGCAGCCAAGCAACAAACCATCGATCGCGCGAGCATGAACCGCGTGATCACCGAGGCCAAGGCCGCTGGCAACAGCTTCTTTGGCATCCTTGGCGGCGAGCCGTTCATGCATCCCGAGCTGGTTGACATCCTGGGCGATCACCGGGACTGTTACTTCCAGGTGTTCACCAATGGGCACTTCATCACCGACGAAGTGGCCAAGGACCTGCGCCGACTGGGCAATGTCACGCCGCTGGTGAGCATCGAAGGGAGCGAAATCGTCAGCGACGTGCGCCGCGGCCGGCCCGAGGTGTACAGCAAGTCGATGGAAGGTCTGGACAACTGCCTGCGCAACAAACTGCTGACCGGTGTGTGCACCAGCGTGTGCCAATCGAACATCGACGATCTGTTGACCGACAAGTGGGTCGACCGGCTGATCGAGATGGGCGTGCTGTACATGTGGTATCACACCTATCGCCCGGTGGGACCCGACGCAAAACCGGAACTGGCCCTGAGGCCCGATCAGCAGCGGCGCGTGCGGCAGTTCGTGGTCGACACGCGCGTGCGCAAGCCGATCGCGGTGGTCGACGCCTACTACGACGACCGCGGCCAGGCCCTTTGTCCGGCGGCGACCGGATTCACGCACCACATCAGCCCTTGGGGCGACATCGAGCCCTGCCCGATCGTACAGTTTGCCAAGGAGTCGATCCACGACGCGCGGCCGCTAGCTGAGACGTTCAACAACTCGGAGTTTCTGCGAGATTTTCGCCATGCGGCGGCTTCGGCCACCCGGGGTTGCATCGTGC
>CAZUPX010000966.1:0-3398 GCA_964622155.1 uncultured Planctomycetaceae bacterium
GTCGGCATCCGGGTCCTGCAAATGCACGGTCAATGGATCGACCGCGCCTTCATCGCGGCGAACGCCGATCGAGTTGATCGTGCCGATCAGAAGTCTGCCTTTGACCGAATCCACCGCCTTACGCAACGCTTCGCCGGCTTCCGGACCCGGGATCGCTTCCAGCGCGATCCGCGACCACGAGGCAAGCTGTTCGTCGGTCAAGAGCCTGGCCAGCTCTTCCACCGCTTGCGACGTGCCGTAAACGGCAAGTTGCTTGCAAGCGATCGCCTTTTCGGCGGCCGGCGCGTCCGAGCGGAGTTTTTCGATGAGCTCTTTTTCCTTGGCTGACCTGTCGACTTTAGTAGCAACACTGCCGCTGTCGGCAGCATAGGCCATAGTCGCCAACGCGACGACCGCCGCGAGAAAAACGACGGAGCGTGTGAATCGTCGTATGCTATTCATGGTTTCAGTCCTTGATGGATCGGTGGTTGCCTGGTTGGCTGCGAGATTCGTTTTCCGCTGGTGGCGTGGACTTTATAGCCTCCAGGGCTCACGCAGCGCCTCGGATCGCAAGCGGTTGGCTTGTTCGTCACCGACAAACTCATGCTTGGCCAGATCGTACTTGACTTGACGTCCCAGGTAGATCGCGATGTTTGCCGCGTGGCAAGCGATGTGCGCGTAGCAGGCCGCCTCCGCGTTGCCCTTGGGCAGGCTGCGCGTCTTCACGCAATCGAGGAAGTCGCGAACGTGGAAAGTGGCCGGATAGCCGTCGATTTCGGCGACCGCTCGCCCAGCCAATAGCGCCGGCGAGCTCAACACCAGCTTGCCGCTGTCGCCCGCTTCGACCCAGCCGGTTTCTCCCTCGAACCGCACCGGGCACGAGCCCAAGGGAAGCCAGTCCTTCTCGCGGAAGATCAACTCGACGCCGTTCTCGTACCGCGCGATGATTTGCCCATCCTTCGGCGGGTCGTACTCGACCGGAGGCGGGCAATCTCCGACGGCCCATTGGCAGAGGTCGACGCAATGCGAACCCCATTCCAACACACCGCCACCGACCAGGCCGCCACCCTTTTCGAAATTGAAACCGTCGAGGAGTTTCTGATTGAACGGCCGCCAGGCCGCGGGCCCAAGGTACATGTCCCAATCAACAACGTCCTTCGGCGGTTCGGATTCCGCCGGCAACCAACCGCTGGTCATGGCGGTCATTCCCATCGGGTGGGCATAGACTCGCTTGAGCTTGCCGAGCTTCCCGGATCGAGCTAACTCACAGGCAAAGGCAAAGTGCGGCAGATTTCGCCGCTGGGTGCCTGCCTGGAACACGCGGCCGGTGCGGCGCATCGTGTCGGCCAGTGTCAGGCTTTGTGCGATGTTCTTCGTGCACGGCTTCTCGCAATACATGTCCTTGCCGGCCTTCGCCGCGTTGATCGCGGCCGTGGCATGCCAGTTAGGTCCCGTGGCAATCAGCACCGCATCGATATCGCTCCGGTCAAGTAGTTCGCGGAAATCGCGGTACATGCCGCAACTCTGATTGCCATATTTCAGATCGACCATTTTCTTGACCGCGGTGCGCCGAGCGGCCTTGATGTCGCAAACCGCGACGAATTGAACGTCCTTTTGCTCGAGGAAGCAGCCAAGGTCGTAGGTTCCCCGGTTTCCGATGCCGATTCCTCCCACCACGATCCGCTCGCTGGGGGCTACCGCGCCGTCTCTGCCCAAAGCGGAGCTGGGGATGATCTGCGGAGCCATTACCGCGGCACCGGCCGAAAGCGCGGTCTTCAAGAATCGCCGCCGATGAAGATGCGTTACCGTTTTCGACATGACTGCTCTCCTGAAGCGTGTTGATCGCCTGGCCGCCCGTGCACAATTGGGCGCTTAAATGCGTCGCCGGTAAACCAACAGCATACCGCGACGCGACGCGTCTTTCCACCGAGGTCTGGCCGTTCCCGCCTTGGTCCCGACCAGAGCTACCCAGTTGCGCCTGCGCGAGCTGGCCACTTGGGAAAGTCCCGGTAAACAGCAATCTCAGCACTATTTACAAGGCGACAAGCGACTGATGGATCGAGTCGTGAACGTGTTGTACCGACGACCATGCGTCCTGCGCTAACAAAACGTCCATTTCACTTTCGATGCTACAATCGCACCTGTGAATCGCCAAATCACTTGGGACGGCCGCGGACCTTCGCGAAAGCTCGCAGCACAAAGAATCCGACAACACCGACCGACAGCATAGCCGTACTTGGCTCGGGCACGCTCGTGATGTGCAGATAATCGATCGAGCCGATGTGAGGGATGATCGCCGCCTCGATCGCGCCCGTGTACAGGTCGGGTTGCGCATTGAGCAAGGGAAAGGGTGTGCTGCCGGTCCCAATTCCAGAGGTTTGCGAACTGCCGCTCATGAGTGGATGCGTCAGGTTCTCCCAGGAAACGCTCCATAGACCACCCGTTCGCTCGACCGTCAAAATGATGTCGTCTCCAGCCAGATACGCATTCGCACCGCTCGACCAGCCGAAGTCCCCACCGGTTCCATCGTTGGCGGCCAAATAGTACTGATAGGGTCCGTGGAATCCGGCGCGGATCGACAGTGTGCTCTGCGTGCCGATGTAAACGGCGAACTGATAATCGGGAACGTCCACATCGTCGAACTTTGCCACGATTTTGAGATCCTGTGCATGGATGCCGCCCAATAACACGCCAGGCGCATCAGCAATCGGTAAATTGACTCCGCCTTCGATGCCGCCGATGTTGCCGTTGGCGGCAGTCATCTGCAGGTAGCCGGGGCGACTGAGTAGGTTGAGACCAGGATCGTTCGCTGGAATGGTTCCCCCGGTACCTGGCAGTCGAGTAGTGAATCCCGTCCCCAAGCCGTTTGTGTCCGTGAGCGTTCCGGGGACGGCCGCGTCGAAATCGAGATTGACGGCAATCGGACCGGCCATGGAAATGGAGCTGATCGCGCAAATCACGAACGCCGCTGCGAAGACTCGGTACATCATAGTCATCGGCGTTTCTCCAGAGGCGTGCCGCTTGCCATTCAGGGACTAGACACAATGACAGTGAACACTGTGGCGGCTTGCGATGCAACTACCTGTGCCACATTCCCGGGTGTCAACTCATCGCTGCGGCTTGTACGGCGCGTGTGCCTCTCCGATTCCTACCAGCTACGGCTGCACGGCTACGACGCGAAAGCCAATATGGTCGTATCGCCGCTCGGGTTCGAACCGCAAGCGAAAGGCAGTCCGGCAAGGCCACCCTTGGTCGGCCCAACATCCGCCGCGGCGCGACCGAGAAATGTCTCCGTGTTCGCTTTTCGTTGCCGTAGCCTTGGCCGAATACAAGTCGGGGTCCGTGCCGCCTGGCAGTCTCCGGTGGTACCAGTCCCGGCACCACTCGTAAATGTTGCCGTGCATGTCGTGCAGCCCCCA
>CAZUPX010000967.1:0-2892 GCA_964622155.1 uncultured Planctomycetaceae bacterium
AGCAACGCGCTTGCGCTCAGCTCGCCGTGCAGCGAGATGCTATTCGCGGTGTTATCGACGGCCCAAGTGCGCAGGTCGTCAAGCGCGGCGCCGGATTGCTCGAGCGCGTCGATCACCAGCGCCCTGGCCACCGGCACCAGCACCGTCGGGTCGTCGCCAAATTCGAGCATCAGCCGTCCCCAGGGTTTGTCCTTGATGATGATCTCGAACTTGGCGCCGCGCAATGACGCCAGCGCCTTGGCCATCGCCTTTGGGTCGCTCTTGGCTGGGCCGATTTTTTTGAGCACGCCTTGCACGCGCTGCGGCTCCACTGCGTCTTCCAGGTCCAGAGCCAGAAGGACCTGTGCGTCGGTGGCGGAAATGGATTGCGCGGCATTCAGCAGGTAATCAGAAATCTTGCCGCGCGGCTGTTTCAGCCAGCGCGCCAGAAACTGCCGGTTTGGCGGAAACAAGACGCCCAGCGCGTCCTGAGCGATGCTGACCACATAAGCGCCGCGCGGCGACCAGACGACCTTCGCGTTGGCGATTTGATCGACGTAGCCTTTCTCGCGGCGCGCGATCTCGTCGAGCGTGGGTGGGCTGTCGAGCTCGACGAGCATCATTTCCCACTCCGGATTACCGGCTTGCAGATCGAGGCGTGCCGCGCGGACAGCCTTCGTCGCGCGGGGCGGCACGGCCAATGGTCGCTGGGCAAACTCCGCGACCTGCTTCTTCTTCCACCCATCTCGCACGGCCATCGGGCTGGCAAACAGCCGGTCCGCGTCGATCACCACGATCGCATTGGCCTCGGCGGGCACGCGGCGAATCAGCTCCGGAAAGCCGGCCCACGCCGGCACGCAAGGCAGAAGTGCAGCCGCGACAAACGCGTTCAAACGCGCATAACGGCAAGAAGAAGGCACGGCACGGTCCTTTCTATCGCTTGAAGGTCGGGAAAGATGTGAATAGCAAGACACACGAGTGTGGTCTTACCAAGCCGAGGGGGCGGCTGCAAGCGATTCAATTGCGCCACCATGCACAGCGGCGAATATTGGGCATGCTCACCAGCAGCCGTGCGGGGCGGGATCGGGCTATCAGGCAAATTGCCGATACACGCTCCACTGCGGATCGCTCTCGACATAGTGCTGCACTTGATGGCCTTGGCAGCAAGCTTCCGCGGCGGCGACGGCCGACGTGGCACACTGGGGTTCGCGAATATAGAACACGAATTCGCGCGTGCCGCACGTCGTGATCGCCAAGACCAGGAATCCGTCTGCAGCCGGCTCCAAGACGCCGGTCAGCGCGTCCTCGATCTCGTTGAGAACTGCCATCTCCGGTGCTTGAGGAAGCCCCCGCTCGTCGGGCTCGACCAACGGAATCGTGACTCCGAAGCGGTAGGGCAGTTCGGGATGCGCGGCGAACGACTCGGCGCCTGCGTTGATACGAACGAACATTGGGCGGCCGTCGTTGTCGGCTTCGCCGACGGCCCAGTTCTGACGAGCGGAGAGTTTTGAGACCTTCGGATGCTTTTTGGTGAACAGGCCCATGCATGTACCCTTCATGACTTGGGAATGGAACGACCCACCTCGGTCGCAAACAGCCTCACCTATTGAGTCCGAGGTTGATAATGGGCGAGGGGCGACCAACGGAAGCCCCGAAAAATGCGGCCTTCCGGCTCGAATCGCCAAGCCCATTTGTTTGCTAGGAATCAATAAGTCTAGCTCACGGTGGCACCCTTCCCCGTTGACGGCGAAAACACCAAGAATTCGACGCATGCAACCCGCTCGCGGAATTGCGTGCCGTCGACAGCGTGTAGCGGCTCTCGATGGCCCAGGTCGCCACGGGATGCGTCACGGCGACGTTGCGTGCGAGCGCGGTCAGTGAGGCGGGCTGCCAATTCTGACCCACGCGCTAGGACGTCGCTCAACCTGTATATTAGGCAGCACGTCAAAACGCAGACCGAAAGCAAGACCCACCGCCGAATAGGCACGGCGAATCGTGAAAGGACCCGTCCATGGTATTCCCGATTGGGGACGACAACTCGGATCGGCGGATCACGCCGGTGGTCAACTATGTGCTGATCGCACTCAACGTGCTGGTGTTCGTGGTGTTCCAAGGTCTAGGCGAGAACGACAAGTTTACGTACTCGTTTTCCACGGTGCCCGCCGAGATCAAGACCGGCAAGGACATCGTGACCGACGTGCGCGTGATCGTCGACCCGGCGAGCGGAAGGCAGTTTCGCGCCCCTGGCCTGGAGCCGACGCCCATCTCGGTGTACGTGACCCTGCTGACCTCGATGTTCATGCACGGAGGCATCGCGCACCTGCTGGGGAATTTGTGGTTCCTGTGGATTTTCGGCGACAACGTCGAGGACCGCATGGGGCATCCGCGCTATCTGGCATTCTATCTGCTCACCGGCATCGTCGCGTCGTTGTGCCATGTGTTCATGAACATGACCGGGGCGCACAGCCTGGTACCAAGTCTCGGAGCGTCGGGAGCGATATCGGGTGTGATGGGCGCCTATCTGGTGCTGAGTCCGATGCGACAAGTGAACGTAGTCATTTTGCGAGTGATGACGGTCGTACCAGGCTACGTGGCCGTTGGGCTGTGGTTTCTGTTTCAGTTGGTCGCCGGTCTGGGAATTCTTGGCGGCGGATCACAAGAAGGCGGCGTGGCCTACGCGGCGCATATCGGCGGGTTCGTCGCCGGCGTGGCACTGGCCAAGCCATTCACATTCGCTCTCTATCGCGGCCAGCCGTCCTGACAGTCCGTTGAAAAATGACGTCGTGGGGCTCTGAAGAAAACTCGGATGGTTAAGAGAATCATGACATTGTGGGTGAGAGCCATCAAGCGGAGGTCTCGCGATTGGGATTGGTAGGAGTGCCCGCGGACGTAGGGTAGTTGGTTGCGTTTGAC
>CAZUPX010000968.1:0-6471 GCA_964622155.1 uncultured Planctomycetaceae bacterium
GTTCCGCTCGACACGCTCAAGACCGTCGTCGACATTGCGGTCGAAATCGGCCGCGAGGGTCGCGAAGGCAAACCGGTGGGCACGCTGTTCGTGGTGGGTGACTCGCGCAAAGTCCTGGCCAGCAGTCACCCTGTTGGATTCGATCCCGTGCGCGGATACAGCCGCAAGGAACGAAACCTTGACGACCCGCGTGTCCGCGAGGGGATCAAGGAGGTCGCCCAACTGGACGGCGCGATCGTGGTGTCGGGCGAAGGCATTGTCGAGGCATCGGCCCGGTATATCGACGCGCCGGCCGACAATATCGCCTTGCCAAAGGGCCTCGGCGCCCGGCATTGGGCGGCCGCCGCGATCAGCCGCAAGACCAACGCCGTGGCCGTGGCCGTCAGCGAATCGAACGGCACGGTCCGCATCTTTCAAAACGGCCAGGTCACGCTCCGCATCGAGCCCTTCCGCCGTCCGATGAAGTGGAAGGATTTTGAGTACGAGCCGCCGCCGTCGGAGTAGTACGGCGCGACACTACTGCCCTCTCCCCTCGTGGGAGAGGGTGGCGAGCGCAGCGAACCGGGAGGGGGCGCGTCACAAATTGACGTTCTATTCGTGCTTCTCCACCCCTCATCCCTGCCCTTCTCCCACAAGGGGAGAAGGGAGCTGAAGGATCTCTTCGACCAGCTTGCTCGGGGCGCCGATGTCCTCGACGTGAACGATTCCCGTATAGGCTTGCGCGCCAACGACGAGAAAGCCGGGTTTGGAAGCCACGAAAGTGCAGGTGTGGGTAGCGCGCACCGTGTGGACAGCCGGCTGGCCGGTGTCGCAGTCCAGACCGCTGGGAAGGTCGACCGCAAGGACCTTTGCACCGCTCGCGTTGATGGCGTCAATGGCTTCGGCGATGCGTGATCGAGACTCTCCGACCGCGCCGGTGCCCAAGAGCGCGTCGACGAGCCAGTCTGCGCTGGCCAACTGTTCGGGCAGATCAGCAAGCGCGATTTGCCGGATCGGCACGCCGTTGGCGGCCAGGATGCGGTAGTTGATTAAGGCGTCACCGGCCAACCGAGCCGGATCGGCAAACAGTAGTACGCGCACGGTATGGCCGCGCAGGTCGAGATGCCGGGCGACCACAAATCCGTCACCGCCGTTGTTTCCACCGCCGCAGCAGATCACAACCGGTCCGGCAATGCCCAACTGGCACAATCGGTCTGCCACGCCGCGCCCGGCATTCTCCATCAGCACCGCGCTGGTCATGCCGTACTCCTCCACCGCGCGGCGGTCGAGCTCTCGGGCTTGATGGCGGGAAATAGTCGGCGTCATAGGGGTATCCGATTGGTAACTGTTGGGGCAAATTCATTGTACGCGCCGGCTGATGAGATCGTGAGGCGGCTCGCATGAGGGGTTCGTTCGCCAGACGCGGCACGCTCGGCTGAGTTTCTCCGATCGGTACATCCCTGACGACGTCGACCTCGCGTGCATCGCGCGAAAGCGAATCATTCGGCAGAGCGTGGATTTTTGTCACGCGCGTCAGCGATTGGGCACGCGAAGGCCTCGTTGAGCGAATTTCGACGAACCCGTCGCTGGTGCGTCGCCGATCATTGACCACTGGCGGCCCAGTGCCCACGAGGCACCGTGGGTTGCCCTGGTAGGGTCGGCCGTCAGCCTAACTGTTTCGGAACTGATTGCGAGGTTGCGAACTATGATTGTGCGTTACCTGGTTGCAGTGGCAGTGGTGGGGGCCAACTTGCTCGTTGGTGCGAGTGGGTTGGCCAGAGAAACGACGCTCTCGCGAAAGGAGATTCGGTCGATGCCGATTCTGGAACGGCCATCGAGGCCGGGCCATTTTTATGGAAACACGGTCCGACGCAATGCGTTCCGCGGCACCCAACTCAGTGGCACCTCGGGCACTGGCGCCAGTCAAGAAACGCTGGTGCCCGATAATAATCCGGGACCTCGCGATTGATCGGTACGGCCGCTTGTGGGCCACTTGAGACTTTGAACCGCCAAGCCTGCCGGGGCCTGGCGGTTCGCGTTTCATGACCCGTTACTGTTGCAGCCCCACCAGAGCGGCCGGACCGGTGACCGGCGGCCAGAACCAGAACGCGAAGCCGGTCGCGCCCAACGCCTGAAAAGCTCCGGCACGCAGGCTCAGAGGGATCGGCTCGATCATGTACGGAGCACAGTCGCCGGGCCGGTAATAGCCCAAGGTGTACATGCACTCGCACGGCGGAGTGAGGCCCATCTTGTACGGCAGCAGCGGAACCGAGACGAAGAAGTGGCCCGCGGACATAAAGGGCTGCACCACTGGATTCCATGAGTGGCCGTAACGCTCCAACTGCACGTCCTCGAAGTACAACGGCTTGTGGCATTGGGCCGAGGCTTTCCAGGTGAACGTGACGGGCGCCCAGTGGCGCCCCTGGAACGTTGTGCGTAAGCCCAGCGCGCATTCGCAGGGGTAATCGCGGCCTTCGATGGCCGGCTTGTCCCCCTCCCCTTCGATCTGAATGCCCACGATGATCTTGCGAATGTCTCGTCCGCGCAAATTCTCGATTGCCTTCTCACAGTCTTCTTTCTCCTTGGCACACGATGTGTCGGTGTCGGGTGTCATGGGCACCTCGACGTCTGGCATGGTCGGGTCGGGCTCGTTCATCGACGGTTCCTGCCGGTCCAGCGCGTCCTGGGGATCGGTCAGTGGCTCGCGGGGCGCCTCGACCGGCTCCTGGGGTTCGTTCAGCGGCGGTAGGTCGCTGGTCGAGGGCTCGTCGGCGCCGAGCGGTTGCGGAACTTTCTCATCGGGGAACGGATCGGAACCGTCGCCCAACGGCGACGGTTCGCTCGTTGTCTTGGACGAGGGCGAAGCCTCGGGTGGATCCAGCGACGGCGCTTGATCCTCGTCGCGGCCGCCTCGCAGCCTGTCGGACGATTCCCGAACGGTGTCGGCCATGTCAGTGCTGACTTGCATCACGGCGTCACGGGTTTTGGACCGCGCCGAGGGAGCCGGCATCCGGCGCGCACGCGGCTCCGCCAGCCTGGCCGGCTGGTGGTTTGCAACCTGTTCAATTTCAGGGCCGTCAAAGTCGGCAGTCACCACCCGGCTTTTGGCCGGCAGCGGTTCGGCGACAGGTTTGTTGGAGCTTTGCGGTGGGGTTGCGATTTTCGCACCCGCGGCGCGCCATGCGAGGCTTTGCTTGCCGGCTTGCTGAACGGATCTGCTCGACGTATCCGGCAGAGTTTGGCTGTCTGAGCGCGCGGCAGTCGCGCCGCGGGCATGCCAGGTGACAGAGCCGCTTGCGGTCGACGACCGCGTGGCCTGCTCGGCACGAGCGAACGAATTCAGGCTCAAGCTCGACCCGATGGCCGCAAGCCACACCAAGCCACGGGCGAATCGCCTCATCCCGTGTGCCACTGGCTCTGCCAGTGAAACTTCACGGAGGACACCGGGCACTGGCAGAGCCAGTGGCACACAAAAATTCGACCGCGACAGACAACGACTAGTTGTCGCCGGACGTGTACTCGGTGCTGTAGTTGGACGCTTCCTGCGTAATCGCGATGTCATGTGGATGACTCTCCCGAACGGCGGCCGCCGAGACCTGGATGAAACGCGCTTTGGAGCGCAGTTCATCGATCGTTTGCGTGCCGCAATAACCCATCCCTGCTCTCAGCCCACCGACGAGCTGATAGACAAAACTGCTGAGTGGCCCCTTGAAGGGGACGCGACCTTCGACGCCTTCGGGCACAAGCTTGCCGGGCCGGCGCTGCCCGCCCTGCCGATAGCGTTCGCTCGAACCCGACATCATCGCGCCGAGCGATCCCATGCCTCGGTAGACCTTGAAACTTCGACCCTGATACAAAATCGTTTCGCCTGGGCTTTCCGCCAGTCCGGCGAACAGCCCGCCGATCATGACAGCGTGGGCCCCGGCCGCTAGCGCCTTGGTGATATCACCCGAATAGCGGATACCGCCGTCGGCGATGATCGGCACGTTGTTGGCGGCGGCCGCTTGGGCTGCTTCGAAAACTGCGGTAATCTGCGGAACTCCGACACCGGAAATAATTCGCGTCGTGCAAATGGAGCCAGGCCCGATGCCCACTTTCACCGCGTCGGCGCCGGCGGCAATCAGATCGCGGCAGCCTTCGCTGGTGGCGACGTTTCCGGCAACCACGTCGATATCCCAGCGTTGTTTCAAGGTCTTCACCGTGTCCAGCACGTTCGCTGAATGGCCGTGCGCACTGTCGACGACGAGTACGTCCACGTCCTTTGCTATCAAGCTTTCGGCTCTTTCGTAGTCATGCACGCCGATTGCCGCACCCGCCCTCAGCCTGCCTTGTGCATCTTTGCAGGCATTCGGAAACCGCTTCATCATGTCGATGTCTTTGATGGTAATCAGGCCGGTCAGCGTATACTTTTCGTCTACCAGCAAAAGTTTCTCGACCTTTTTTGTCATCAAAATCTTCTCAGCTTCCTCAAGCGTTACGGTCCCCGTCGCCGTCACCAGGTTCTCGCGGGTCATGACTTCGGCGATGCGAAGCTGGGTATCTTCCAGAAATCGCAGGTCGCGCCGCGTGAGGATGCCCACCAGGTGGCGTCCGGGGCTCGTGATGGGCACGCCGGAGACATTGTGCTGATCCATGACCTCACGCGCCCGGCCCACCGTGGCGTCGGGCGGAAGCGTTACCGGGTCAGTGATGATGCCGTTGGCACTGCGCTTGACCTTGTCGACCTCCTCGGTCTGGCGTTCGATCGACATGTTCTTATGAATCACGCCCAGGCCCCCTTCCTGAGCCAGGGTGATGGCCATCTCGCTTTCGGTGACGGTGTCCATGGGGGAACTGAGCAAAGGGATGTTCAGGGCGATCCGGCGCGTCAGCCGGGTGCTGACGTCGACTTCGGCCGGAACGACACTCGAATAGCCCGGCTGCAGCAGGACGTCGTCGAACGTAATGCCCAGCATCTCGATCTTGTTTCGCATGTTGGCAGCCCTCTGTGCCCGTTGAAAGGGAATCCGTGATTATGCACGATTCAGGGCGCGATTGGCAACTCGCCAGGTGGGGCTTTGGCCGGTCGTGCTGACGAGTGCGCGTACCGCTTGAGGATTCTTCTGCACACTAACCCGAAGCGCGACAACGTTACGCAAGTGACAGCGACGTTGTCCTTGGTGTTTGTTGCAGCCGCAACGCGGCGACCTGTTATAGCCAGGGGCGCAGCCCACCGATCGAAATCCGGGAAAAACCGCCAAGAGCCGCGCAAGCGGCGACGGAGGATCGCCTGCGCCGCTACGCGGCTAATCGGTTCCAAGGGGTACGTCATCGTCAGCGGGCTGGCGCCCGCCGCTAAACTCCCAGGCCCCGTCGGGGCCCAAAGCCTCGCGGCAAGATGTAGAACAACGGGAACTGTGACATGGGATTGCTCGCAAGGACGCCGGCCTCACAGAGGCCAGCTACAGAGGAGGACTTGCCTTTCTTTCTTCTGTAGCCGGGGTCTGTGACCCCGGATTGCTGGCAAGGATGCCGGCCTTACAGCGCTACAATTCTTCAACGGGCTGTCAGCTTCGCGGCGCGGGCGCTAATGGTTCGGCGGGCGCAGGTGGCGGCGCCGACTGGGTCGATGTCATCGGTCCACCGCGGAACTCGTCGAGGATCTGCTTCCAGTCCAGCTTTTGCAGAAGCTGGAACAGCACCAGCCCGCCGATCACGACGACGGCGGCCAGCGTACCGACGATCGCCGCGGTTTGCCAGTTCGAGTTGCGCTTGTAGCGGCGGCGCTTGACTTTGATCAGCGTCGACGTGCCCGATTCGGCGTCGCCTTCGATGTCGAGCGGAATCTCGTCGAGCTTGGGCACCGGCGGCTTCGGCGGCGCTGGCGTCGTGGTGGCCGGTCGAGCCGGCGTGACGCCCGCGGCCACGGGTCGAGCCACGGGCACGGCCCTACCCACCGGCACGGGCGCAGCTTTGACAGCCCCACTCATTTTGGCTCGCAGTTGTTCGTCGTAGGCTGTCTTCTTGTCGGAGCTGAGCAGGCACAATCGCGCGGCGGCCAGCTCGTTGAGCATCTGCTGCGAGAGCGCGCCGTGGCGGCCCGACTGAAACGTGCGAACGTGGGCCATCTGCCGGTCGGCCGCGTGATCGATGACGTCCAAATCGCTTTCGAAAATGGAGATGCCCAGCAAACGGTAATGACTTGGCGGCTGTTCGCTCGGCGGGATTCCGAGCCAAACATGATAGCCGTTGAACGTATCGGACATGCGGCGCGGCTCGCGAGACGGGACCTCAACACCCCGGAATTCGGGGGACTCCATTATAGATGACCCGGCCAACCGTTCAAGTTCAGCCGCAGCGACGTGCTTGCGCCGTGTGAGCGTCTCGATTGTGGGTGGAAAATTTGGTCTGCTGGAGGGGTGGTGGAGGAGATTACCTATTTTCCGCTCGATTTGGGAGGGAGCATCATGGCAGGCAGTAGACGGACCGTGGAATTGGACGTGGAACAAGAGG
>CAZUPX010000969.1:0-2352 GCA_964622155.1 uncultured Planctomycetaceae bacterium
CACGCGGACCGACATCTATTCGCTGGGCGTGCTGTTGTACGAACTGCTGGCCGGCTCGACTCCCTTCGATCGCAAGCGGCTACACAGCGCCGCCTTCGACGAGATGCTGCGGATCATTCGCGAAGACGAGTTTCCCAATCCCAGCACGCGCCTGAGCTCTAGCGACGCACTGCCTTCGATCGCCGCCAACCGGGGCATGGAGCCCAGAAAGCTGACGGGCCTGGTACACGGGGAATTGGACTGGATCGTGATGAAGGCGCTGGAGAAAGACCGCAACCGGCGCTACGAGACGGCCAATGGGCTGGCGCGCGACATCGAGCGCTTTCTGCACGACGATCCGGTGGAGGCCCGTCCGCAATCGACGGCCTATCGCTTCAGCAAGTTCGCGCGGCGCAACAAGGCCGCTTTGCTCACTGCCGGACTGGTGGCCGTGGCGCTGGTCGTGGGCACCGTGGTGAGCACCTGGCAGGCGGTCCGCGCGACGCGGGCCGAAAGGCTGGCCGAAGCACGCTTGAGCGCGGAGACCGAGGCCCGCACAGCCGAGGCCGAACAACGTAAGATCGCCGAGGCCAGGCAGGCCGAAGCCGAGGCCAACTATCTCAAGGCCAAAGCGGCCGTCGATAGGTATTTCACACTGGTCAGCGAAACCACGCTGCTGGACGTGCCGGGGCTGCAACTATTGCGCAAAGACCTGCTCGAAGCGGCCCTGGAGTTCTACGAGGGGGCCGCGCTCCAGCGGAGCAGCGACCCGGCCGTGTTGGTCGATGTGGCCGCGACGCACCTAAGAGTGAGCTCGATGTACCTGGCCCTGAATCGAACCGACGACTATATCACCGCCGTGGACCGCGCCCTGGACGTCATCGACCGATTGCGCCGCGATCATCCCGACGCCGGCGACCACGAGCGCAAGTTGGCTGGCCTCTGGAAAGGCGACCGCTCGACGCGGCGTTACCTAGATCTGCAGCGCGATCCGCTGAGTGCATACCGGACCCTGTTGCGGTTCGAGGCGACCTGGCAGCGTCTTGCCGCGGAGCATCCCGCCGAGGTTGGGTTCCAGGTGGACCTTGTGGCCTTGCAAGGCCTGATGGGCTCCGGGTTGAGTGCGGGTGGACGCACCAAAGAGGCAGTCGCGTACCTGCGGAAGGCGCGCGCCGGCGGCGAGAAACTAGTCGCCCAATACCCCCAGGTGCCTCTGCATCGGGCCGCTCTGGTCTATGTAAGCAGTAACTTGGCTTCTAATTTGATTGCGGGCGACCAGGCCGACGAACGCATGGCGCTGAGACGGCGGGCCCTGGAATTGGCCGAGGGGCTTGCGGCCGAATTCCCCAATGTCCCCGACTACCGTAGGGGATTGGCACAGATGCTCAGGGCGTTGGGCGGTCAAATCGCCAAGACACAGCCGCAGGAGGCCGCCAAGGCATTTCGCCGCGCCATGGACCTGACCGGAGCACTCGTCCGTGAGTTCCCCGGTGAGCATCTTTACTGGCAGCTTTGGCAGGAGGAAAGCACCGCATGGGCGGTACTCGAAGCCTCCAGAGGCAACGATTCCCAGGCCAACCAACACATGCGGAAGGTGATCGAGACGTTCGAGGCGCAAATCAAGGTCCGTCCCCAGGATCGGTGGCTGCGCGAAGAACTGGCAAACTTCTGTCAAACAGTCGCCGCTCAACTCCCTCGCCAAGGCAACCTCGCGGCCTTGGCGGAGCAACTCGATCGGCGGGCGATGGCGCTGGCTACCGAGCTGGCCGACGAATTCCCCGGCGATCGAAGTCTGATAGTGGATTTGGCGGAGTTTCACGGATCGGCGGGCCATCGTCTGTGGAGCACCGGCCGAATGGACGAGGCTGCCGAGCGTTTCATGGCCGCCGTGACCGTCATGGAAAAAGCGGGCCGCCAGCGGCCCGAGTGGCTTTACGACGTTTCACTCTTGGCCGACCGAACGATCGACCTCGCGAGGATCATGGCCTATGGTGCCCGAACGACCGACCCAGCGGCAACGTGCCGTCTGTGCCTGCGCGCGAGCCAGATGCTGGACGAGAGATTGAAGCAGGACCCCGCCCGACGAGCATTCTTGGCCGTTGCGGTACGGGCCTACTGCGAACAATTGCTGAAGGAACCCGAACGCCTCCTCGAGGCGGAACAAATGATGACCTGGTCGACCCCCATCGTCGAGCAAACGATCAAGGACATTGCCCTTCTCGACAAACTGACCGCCGATCCCCTTGTCGAGCAGCATGTTCGACACTTTGCGGCCGAGACCCAACGCTGGCTGGCCAAGATTCTTACTTGGACGGATCGTCCGCGAGAGGCCAACGAGATGTGGCTGCGTGCGATCCGCTCGTACCAGGCCAT
>CAZUPX010000970.1:0-6031 GCA_964622155.1 uncultured Planctomycetaceae bacterium
AATGGCGTTGCAGTAGCCGTTGAAAAGAATGGACCAATCTGCGATGATGCAGGCCGTCGGCAAGGCGCTGGCAGTCAGTTGTGCACACCGGCCTGGTCGGCAATGACAATTTAAACGGGGCGTGGCGCAGTCTGGATTAGCGCGCTTGCTTGGGGTGCAAGAGGTCGCAGGTTCAAATCCTGTCGCCCCGATTTTGATGTAAATTCTGCCGAATTCTTCGCTTGGATTACCGGCCGGCGTTCGCCAGTTCGGCCCGAAACAATCCGACAAAACCGTAGTCTACAGTTTTGGCACGTTTAGCAGCGTGACGGCGAGCACGTCGTGCCGTGGGAGCGCTGCCGCGAACGGCGCATTCCGCGAAGACCCCTCCGCGGCCTGGCGGTAAAAAAAACCTTGGGGTCCGTCTAAAAGCACCCGCCCGACCGCGATGCCAAAAAACCCGATGTCGCAAGAGAGAGAGTGCGTAACGCGATCCGCGGCCGACCGACTGGGCCGATAATGACGGGATTTACGCCTGGCGCGACTAACACTGGCTGACTTGAGGTTGTTTGACCATCGCGCGCGGTGGCCTACACTTGCCGCAAAGGGGGACTTCTCAATGCCTAACTTCAATCAATGCAAACCGTCGCAACGGGCTTGGATTACCAGCGGAATCGGCTGGCTCAGCGTGGGTATCATCGCGGCCGCTTGGGGAAATCGGTTGTTGCCCAGTCAGTGGCAGAACTTTTGGGGCACCCTTGGCGCGTTTGGACTGGCGTCAGCGCTCGGCTTGGCCTCGATTGCCGCTGCAAAAAGACGCGCAGAAGCGGCGGCCGATTAGCATTGGCGGACAAGCCAAGGCGCGCCCAAAGCCCATCTCGACCGCGCTGTCGTTGGGCTTTTTTTATGCGCTTGCGGTTCTGCTCCAACGTCCGCTCATCGTCGCGTGACCTTGACCAGGCTTCATTTCCCGTGCCACGGGTATTGAAGATACCGGTTTGGGAACAAGTTCCACTCCGTATCGTTGGCGGTGCCACTGGGGAGCAAGCGTAGGCGAATCGGACGCAGCACCCGCGGCAGCGCGGGCGTCCTGGGCGTTCGCCAGTGACCGCGTCAGTCTGCCGACCGGTGGCACATCGCCGATTTGGAATTCCGTGGATGGTCAACTGCGAGAAAGCGCAGTAGACCGTCGTTCCTCGGTTCAATAGGTCTTGGTTCGACTCAGCTTCCCGCTTTTGTCGTAGTACTTCCACACGCCGGTCTTCTTGCCGTCGTCGGAGAACTTTCCTTCGTCGTACGGCTTTCCATTCGCCTGGAACCGCTTCCATAGGCCGACTTGTTTGCCATTCTTGAACCGACCGACCTGAAGTGGTTTCCCGTTCTCGCGGTACCACTTCCACAGCCCGTCAAGCTGACCGTCGGCGTACTTGCCAGTCGCCTTCAGCAGTCCATTGCGCAAGTAGTACTTCCACACTCCGGTCTTCTTGCCACCGGCGTACCGGCCAACGGCCGAAAGCTTTCCGTCCCGAAACGTCTCGCGACACATGCCGTCTTTTGGCCAGCCCTTGCCCGGCGTTTGCTTTTTTATCCGCCGCACCTGAGTCGTTCTTACCCGCCCGCCATGGCCCCAATGATCAGATACGGTTCCTTACCCGAAGCAACCGCCTCGGGCAGCGGCGCATCCAGTAGCTCGTTGGACAAGTCCTGCTCGCAGGCGAAGAACCGCAGGAAGGGGCGGCGCTGCTTGGTGACGTGGTCGCGGATGGTGCCGCACAGCATGGGATAACGGGCCTCCAGCGCATCGAGAACTGACCCCTGGGTAATCGCCCCGGAGACCTCGAGGTGCACCTCGCCGTTGATCTTCGCGAGCAATCGCAAATGAAACGGGAGCTCCACGCGTATTATCGCAGCGTTGTTTTTGGCACCACTGTTCTTGGCGGCGTTGTTCATGGAACCGCTCTTCATGGCAGCGTCTGGGCCTCGACCGACAGGACCGGCGGAAGGTCGCGAACGATCGGAGTCCAGTTGTCGCCCGCGTTGGCCGATGCGTACACCTGCCCGCCGGTCGTGCCAAAATACACTCCGCACGGGTCGAGCGAGTCAACGGCCATCGAGTCGCGCAGCACGTTGACGTAGCAGTCGCGCTCGGGCAGACCCTTGGCGAGCTGTTCCCACTCGTTACCGCCGGTGCGGCTGCGATACACGCGGAGCTTGCCGTCAAGCGGATAATGCTCTGAGTCGCTCTTGATCGGCACAACGTAAATCGTCTCCGGCTCGTGCGCGTGCACGTCGATCGGAAACCCGAAATCGGTCGGCAAGTTCCCGCTCACCTCCTGCCACGACTCGCCCGCGTCGTCGGTGCGCATGACGTCCCAGTGCTTCTGCATGAACAGCACACCCGGCCGCGAAGGGTGCATCGCAATACGATGGACGCAGTGGCCGACCTCGGCCGTTGGATTGGGAATTTGCTCCGAGCGCAAGCCGCGGTTCACCGGCCGCCACGAGTCACCGCCATCGTCGGAGCGAAACACGCCCGCGGCGGAGATGGCGATGTAAATCCGCTTGGGATTCGTTGGGTCGAGGAGAATCGTGTGCAGGCCCATGCCACCGGCGCCCGGCGCCCAGTATTTCCCAGACTCATGGGTGCGCAGTCCGCTCAGCTCGTGCCACGACTGCCCGCCGTCGGTCGTGCGGAACAACGCAGCGTCCTCGGCCCCCGCGTAAACGGTGTCGGGATCGGTTAGCGAGGGCTCGAGGTGCCAGATGCGCTTGAACTCCCACGGGTGGGGCGTGCCGTCGTACCCCGGGTGCGTGCCCGTGGCGCCCTCGTAGACGAACTTGTTACTTTCGCCCTTGGGCATGCCGTCCGGGGTTGTGGTCGGTTCACCGGCCGGTGTCCCGGGCTGCTCCCATGTTTTTCCACCGTCGTTGGAGCGCTGGATGATCTGTCCGAACCAGCCGCTCGACTGCGACGCATACAGGCGGTCCGGATCAACGGGCGAGCCCTTGATGTGGTAGAGTTCCCAGCCCGCGAAATGGGGACCATCGATATCCCACCGCTGGCGCTTCCCATCCGACGTCAGAATAAACGCGCCCTTGCGAGTGCCAACCAGTAGTCGTATCGCGCTCATGGATTACTCCTTGCTGAGTTATCGGAGATGCTCGCCGAAAGCATCTCGGCCAGTTGTAGTTTTGAGTCAGCCTTTGCCCGATCTGTCTCCGCCTTCGCGCGATGTCTCGGCAGACAAATTGACGGAAACCTTTTTCGTTTTATCTTGAGAAATTGTCGTTACGTCGCCATCGCCTGGACTATAGGCTGCTTTCCTGCCGATGTTGTTCGAGCGCCTCCCGACTCGGCTGACTTTCGGGGTCGTCGGGAACTGTGATTGGCCTTGCGCGATAGTCTGCGTAGCAGGTGCCGGTGAGCGTCGGAGAAACGATCAGGGTCATTGTTTCCACGTCCACGGCGACCAGTTTAAGGTCGAAAAGCGCGTGCAGATCAGTTCGGAGCAGCAGGCCGTTACCGGGATGGTTGGTTTCCGGCCCCCTGTACGGAACGATATGCGCAGCGTCGAGAACAGCTTCAACGTCGCACCCTGTAATGGCGCATCTTCCTTTATAGACAGCCAATAGGTGCTGCCGGAACGCTGGTTGTCCCCGACGCCTCACGATGGATGATAGGACCCGCTCACGCGCATCAGCGATTCCCTCAGGGTTGAAGACACCCGCTTCGTTCAGATGCTGCCCTTCGGCCACCAACAGCTTTCTCGTTTCAGCTTCGACGTCATCAACATCGTCATCATCGTCGGTTTGCGCGCCCGCGCGTGCATTTTTGCGATCCTGTTTGAGCGTGTCATCGACTTCGCGCGATTCATTGAGTACACGCAACTCGTGTCGTGACAATTGGAGTTCTTGGAAGTATTCCGTCAAATCGGGGGACGCAGCATAGTGTTCAATGCGCTGTCTGTCGGCCCGGATTTGGATGCTGTATCCTTCGCCTGCTTCCTTTAAAGGGAGGCTCGACAAACTATCGTACAGGAGCGGTTCCGGAATAGCCCAGACGAACAGTGTTGCATCCAAATGATTCGAGCAAGCCAAGAGATAGGCCACGGGCTTACTCCTGGCGGTGTCGTGCGTCGCATTCGCATCATTGCGTCTGATGTTCGTCCAGAAATCATCTCGGTCCGCAATGTTCCTAGATTTGAAGATGCCCTGCTTCCATTCATAATCCTTGTTTCGCCTTTGCATCGGGCGCTGCTTGGACTGTTTGAAAAGTCTCTGACAGAGAATTGCCGTCATTGCTCCTGCGGCGTTTCGACTCTTTGCCGGATCGGGGACAAAGTTTACAAGGTCCGCCTCTGGATGATCGTCCGAAAGCGAGAACAACAGATCCTTTGCGTAGTTCTCGTGCTCTGTAGGTGTCATGGATTATCAGATTCGGGAAAGTTGTGTTCGAGGATCCAATGTATCAGGAGTATTTCCGATCCATTCATGCCCCCCGGTCTAACTTCTCCAAGGAACCAGTGCGCGCAGCCTTGGGTCGCGCAAGTACAGCCCTCCCCAGACCAGCACGCCGCCAATGATCGGACCGAAAAACGGATCGCCGATGCGCACGTGGGTCGCGGTCGCGCCGCCGAGATAGCCCGTCAACAGGATGGCGCCGAGAAACGAGGTTTGCGGAATCGCATAGATCACCGCGCAGGCGATCTCGACGATCCCGATGCCCACGACAACGCTTTCGTCGTATCCGAGCCGAGCAAATTCCTCCACGACGACAGCCGGCTTTGCCAGTTTCATGGCGCCGCTGAAGAGCAGCATCAGTACGGGCAGAGCGCTGATGATACGTCCGGCCCAAAGCGTCGTCTTCGAGACGGGAGCGGATTGAGTCTCCGATGGCATGAATCGTACCTCCACGTGGCCTTCAATCGAACAATTTTACCGACGCGCGAACCGCTGGCGAAACAGGCGGGCTCGCGCGCTATGGCTTGGCGTCCGACTCCGCCACCGACTTCAAGCTTGCGAGGCCTGTTTCGAAATCGCCGCCGATCATTTTATCCATGTTCATGAACAGGCCGACCGCCTTGGCCATGAAATTGTTCTTCCCCTCGAGGCTCCACGTGACGGCGGTTTGATCGCCCTGGGGCTTGAAGGCGAACTCGGCGGTGCTGGTGCCCGCAAAGGGCCTCACGAATTCAAGTTTGATTGTGATCAGCTCGGTCGGACGGCTCTCGGTGATCGTCGTGCGTCCTTCGCCCACCTCGCTGTTGCCGGACCACGCGTAGACGGCGCCAATTCCCTCCGGCGCGCCCTCGTAGGTCTTCTTCATCTCCGGATCGCGTTTCGCGAAGGGGGACCACTGCTCCCACTTGTGAAAATCGTTTACCTGGGCAAACACAGCCTGCGGCGGGGCCGACATGGTGGCCGTCCGCTCGACGCGAAAGTCGGACGGCTGCATGGCGACGACGACGACAAACACGACAATGATCGCCACAAGAGCGAACAGTATCGTTTTGAGCCTCTTGAAACTTCTGGGGACTGGTTTGACTTCATCGGCACTCGTTTTTTCCGCCACGTTTTTTCTCCTTTGGATCTGCCTTTGTTTGTGGTGGGAGGAACCTGCACCACTCTGGAATCCGCGTCAAGGCGATCAATATATCATCTACTCTTGATGTTGTAGCATGTCGGAGCGCGAGCCGATCGTCAAACGTCCGCCCGCTCAGCAGTCAAAAGCCCGGCTCTGCCCGTCGTCACGGGAGTGATGTGTTCGCTTCAGGCGGGTGCGCGGCAATCTTCCAGGCAACGGCCGAGAAGCCCAGGAACGACAGCCCCAGGGCCGCGCGAACTCCCATCGCGCCGAAGACAAGGGGGCCGAGTAAGGAAGCCGCGGCAGCCAGGGTGACCAGCGCCGCCTGCACGCGCCAGGTTGCGCCTTGCCGCCAAAGTGCAACGGCGAACAAGATCAGCCCCATCTGGGCGACGTCGGGCAATTTGTAGAATGCAAATTGGACGAACGCGTCGGCTTGCAACCACTTGAGAAACTGCGCGCCGGCTT
>CAZUPX010000971.1:0-2712 GCA_964622155.1 uncultured Planctomycetaceae bacterium
GCGAGTTCGGCCGCACGCCCAAGATCAACAACCTCGCGTCGCGCGACCATTGGCCTGACTGCTACTGTTCGCTGTGGGCCGGAGCAGGCATTGCGCCAGGGCGAGTGATCGGCGAGAGCGACCCGCGCGCCGAGCAGCCGCGTACCGAGCCGATTTTTCCCGCCATGGTCGGCGCCACGATGCTCGAGCTGGCTGGCGTCAACTCGCAGGCCCGCGCCCAACTGAGAGTTTTGGAAGGGGCTCGGGTCATCCATGAGCTGCTGTAGTCAGGCCAGAGACGCGAGGCCGGAGGCCGGAGGTAAGCAAAGCCTTTTGGGTCGGGTGCCACTGCTGGCTTGTCCAGCAGTGCTGCACTACCGATGGCAGCTCGCGTGTTGCACGATCCTAGTGACCATCGCCCAAGCTTGCTGCTTGATCGCCGCCGAGCCGACTCGTCTGACACACGACGGGCGGCTGAAGCGCGATCCGCGGTTCGTGGCCCAGGACGCGGAGATCGTCTACTCGGTAGTCGAGACGCCAATTCTCATGCGGCTTGTGCGGCTGAATCTGACCAGTGGTGCGATCGCGCCACTCGATGCGAAAGCCGCGAGCAGTCAGTTCGAGGCATCGTTCTCGCACGACGGGCGATATCACGCGTTTGTCGAGTTTCGCGGCGTGACCAACGTCAAGCTCGTGATTCGCGACACGCATCAGGGGCGCGACAGCCTGTTCGACCCCGGCAGCGATCGGGCGCACTTGGGCAATCCGGCTATCGACCCGCGTGGCGGCCGAGTGGTGTTCAGCTTACCCAAGACCGTGGGGCAGCAACTTGTGTCGACCACGTTGGCGGCTCAGGACCTGCAATACTTGACCCGCCCCAGTGACGCAATCGACGACTGGGCGGCGTTTTCGCCCGACGGCAACCAGATCGCCTTCGGGTCCAGCCGCGACGGCGATTTTGAGATCTACGTGATGCAATCCGATGGCAGCCAGGTGCGGCGGCTGACCGAGAGCCCCGGCGTCGACATGCGTCCCGCCTGGTCGCCCGACGGCGGCCAGCTTGCCTTTACGAGCATGCGCGACCGCAACTACGAGATTTACACGATGCGCGCCGACGGATCGCAATTGAAGCGCGTCACCAATCATCCCGAGCGTGACGACTTTGCCCAGTGGCACCCCGACGGCAAACGCTTGTTGACAATCTCAGAACGCGCTGGGGCGTTTGACCTGTATCTGTTCGAGGAAGAATAGAAAAGGGGTCGGCTTTTTCAACGATGACCGTGGCGCTTGCCAGCATTATTGAGGCCAAGGGTCGCATTGCCGACGGGATTTATCTCTCGCCGTGTCCGGAGTCGATCCCACTTTCCGAGATCTGCGGCGCGCGAATTTACTGCAAGCTCGACTATCTGCAGCGAACCGGCAGCTTCAAGGAGCGGGGGGCACGCAATGCGCTGTTGCTGCTGGGGCAAGGCGAGCGACAGCGGGGAGTGATCTCGGCTTCGGCCGGCAATCATGCTTTGGGCCTTGCGTATCACGGCAAACTGCTGTCGATCGGCGTCACGGTGGTGATGCCCAAGTTCGCCCCGCTCATCAAGCGCACAACCTGCCGCAATCTTGAAGCAAACATCGTTCTGCACGGCGAGACTTTTGGCGAAGCCTACGAGCATGCGCAAGAACTGGCGCGCGAGCGAGGACTGACCTACATCCACGGCTTCGACGACCCGGCGATTATCGCAGGGCAGGGGACCATGGGCCTTGAGGTTCTGGAACAGGTGCCCGACGTCGAAGCGATCGTGGTGCCGATCGGCGGCGGAGGTCTGATCGCCGGTGTGGCGCTGGCGGTCAAGAGCGTCATGCCGCGCGTGAAGATTATCGGCGTCGAGCCGGTGCGCGCCGCCGGGTTTAGCGCCTCGTTGGAGGCCGGACGCGTGGTCAAGATTGACGTCAAACCCACGTTGGCCGACGGCCTTGCGGTAGGCAGGGTTGGCGAGCTGGCCTTCTCGATCGCCGCGCCGCGCGTCGACCGTGTTGTCACCGTCAGTGAAGACGAGCTGGCGCTGGCCATGCTGCGCCTCGTGGAACTGGAAAAAAGCGTCGTCGAAGGGGCCGGCGCGGCGCCGTTGGCGGCGTGCATGGCCGGCAAGCTGCCCGAGCTGGCTGGTAAGGCCACCGTGCTAGTGCTCTCGGGCGGCAATGTCGATCCGCTGATTCTCACACATGTCATCGAAAAGGCCCTCGTGGCCGACGGCCGCTTGTGCCGCTTTACCGCCGTGGTGAGCGATCGGCCCGGCGGCCTGGCTCGACTGGCACATCGGATTGCCGCATCCGGCGCGAGCATTCAAGAGATTGTTCACGACCGTGCGTTTTCGGGTTCCGACATCGCGGCGGCCCACGTGCTGTGCACCGTCGAAACGGCCGATCGCTCGCAAGTCGACGAGCTGCATCGCGTGCTGCGGGCTGACGGGATTGAGATCCTGCCGGTGCAGTCGCCGGTCAATGGCGGACAAAACGCTTCGCACCGCACCTGACTCCCACTATTTGGAAATTTCACGGCGGCGATGAAGACACCCACCCGGGCATCGAGGCCGCGCGGCGCGCCGGGATGGAGTATATTGACGTCCGCAACTTTTATTCGCCCCGCCGCGTGACTTAGCGTGCGACGCTTCGCAGTTCTGGAGTACACGACGATGTTCAACTTTGCCGGCAATTTCTCAGCGGGCCTCAACTACGACG
>CAZUPX010000972.1:0-1602 GCA_964622155.1 uncultured Planctomycetaceae bacterium
GCGTCGATCGGACAGTGCGTACGTGGGACGTGGCGACCGGAGCGCTAAAGTTGACGCTGAACGGACACACCCAGCGGGTGAAGTCCGTCGCCTATTCCCCCTACGGCAAGACCCTGTTGACCGCCAGCAGCGACAAGACGATGCGGCTGTGGGATGCGCGCACTGGCATGGTCACGGCGGTGCTCGAAGGGCACACCGGCGGCTTGGAGGCCGCGGTTTTTTCGCCCGACGGCAGCCTGGTGGCCAGCAGTGCCGAAGATAGCACCGTCCGGCTGTGGGACGTCAAAACCAGGAAAGTACGACATATTCTCGAAGGCCACGACGGCGAGGTCGACACGGTGATCTTCTCACCCGACGGCAAGACGGTCGCCAGCGGATGCAAGGACAAGTCGATCAAGCTCTGGGACGTGCAACGCGGCACTCTGCGGCACTCGTTGAGCTGTCCGCAAACCCGGATTGAGTCGCTGGCCTTCTCGCCCGACGGTACGATCCTGGCGGCCGGCAGCGGAGGTCCCGAGGCGCTGGTCTGGCTGTGGAATGTTGACTAGCCACCAGTCGCGAGCCGGACCGAGAACCAAACCGCGGATGAACGCGGATCCACGCGGATAAGTTCAGAAGTGGCTGTAGCACAAGCTTGTTCTATCTGCGTGAATCCGCGTTCATCCGTGGTTCCCTTGCGACGCGAATGATGACGATGCTCGTTGCGCTGGCGAACTTGTGCTGATCGTACGGTCAATCTATCGCCCCAGACGAGACGGCCGTTTTCAGGACCACCGCTTTGAGCTATGGTGAAGATCTATGCTCAAACCAGACAAACCCTCTGCTGGCGACTTTCCCACCACGCGGTTGCGTCGGCTGCGGCAGCATCCGGCGGTGCGGCGGCTGGTGCAGGAAACGCGCCTGGCGCCGGCCGACTTGATTCTGCCGCTGTTCGTGCGCAGCGGGCGCGATCAGCGCGTGGCCATCGAGTCGATGCCCGACCATTTTCAAATCTCGACCGACCAGGTGGCGCGCGAGCTCGACGATGTGCAAGAGCTTGGCCTCGGCGGCGTTCTGCTGTTCGGCATTCCCAGTACGAAGGACGCCACCGGCAGCGACTCGACCAGCGAAGCCGGCATCGTGCAGCAGGCCATCGCGGCGGCCAAGAAGCATGCGCCCGACGTGCTGGTGATCACCGACGTCTGCTTTTGCGAATACACCGACCACGGACACTGCGGCATCGTCAACGATCGCACCGGCCGCATGGACGTCGACAACGACCCGACGCTCGATCTGATCGCCGCGCAGGCCCTGAGCCACGCTCGGGCCGGCGCCGACATTGTGGCCCCCAGCGGGATGATCGACGGGATGGTCGGCGCAATCCGCTCGCGGCTCGACCAGTCGGGCTTCGACCACGTGCCGATCATGAGCTACGCGGCCAAATTTGCCAGCGCCTATTACGGCCCCTTTCGCGAGGCAGCCGAGAGTGCACCGCAATTTGGCGACCGCCGAGGCTATCAGATGGATCCGGCCGCCGACCCGGCCCAGGCACTGCGGGAAGTCGAATTGGACCTGGCCGAAGGGGCCGACATCGTAATGGTCAAGCCGGCACTCGCGTATCTC
>CAZUPX010000973.1:0-7452 GCA_964622155.1 uncultured Planctomycetaceae bacterium
ATTTTCCATGCTCGGGCTTTCGGCAGGATTTAGACCTTCCAGCAACTGGCGGCGCTCCTGCATCCGCTCTGGCGGCACCGCAGGAAGCAACTCGTCGGGAGCTCTGAAACCCGGCATCGCAGGATGATTGGTTGCCGAGCCGACGAACATCGGGCTGTGGCTAATGCCCAGGTGGCCCCCGGTGCCAATATTCGGGGCGCAGAAGACAGGATCGCCGACGCACTTGATCAGCCAGACGTACGAAGCAACGCTGTGTTGGCTGGGTCGAACCTTCGCCAGGATGGAACCGATGTACGGAGAGTCGGCAGGCGCATCCGCCTGGCCGCTGAGACAGTGGTGCATGGCGTCGAAACGGTTGCTGATGTTCCCGACGTGCGTCATCGACCGGATCAGGCTGAAATGCTGGGTCAAGCTGGCCAGGCGCGGATGAAGTTCAGAGAGCCGCATGCCAGGGACTGTCGTGGCAATGGGCTGGTAGGGGCCGCGAATCTCGGCCGGTGCCTCCGGCTTCAGGTCCCACGTATCGAGGTGACTGGGCCCGCCACACAGCAAGATAAAGATGCAAGACTTTTCGGCAGCACCGCCGCCAAGACCTCGGTTGCCATTGACGGCCGCGGCAACCATCCCCGGAAGGCCCAGAGTCAAGGCGCCGATCCCTCCGGCCTGCAGGAGTCGGCGGCGCGAGATCAGGGTGGACTGTTGTCGTTTGTCGCTCGGCGAACGACTCATCACAGCTTCCTCTCTTGGTCACACAAACAGCGACCGCAGGGGCTGGCCGTCTGCGACGCGCCAGGGCCGGCCAGTGAGGTCATGAATCTCGGACGACGGATCGATGCCAAAACGCCAAAAGATCGTGGCCGCGAGATCGGCTGGGGTCACCGGGTCCTTCGCGGGATACGCACCTGTTCGATCGCTCGCTCCAAAAACAGCTCCCCCGTGAACGCCGCCGCCGGCTAACAACACGGTATAGCAGTCAGGCCAATGGTCGCGGCCACCGTTCGCGTTGATCCTTGGCGTGCGACCGAACTCCCCCATCGCCACGACCAACGTCGTGTCGAGCAATCCTCGCGCATCGAGATCTTCGAGTAGCGCGGAGAGAGACTGATCGGCCAAGGGCAACAGGTGGCTCTTGTGTTGCTCGAAGTTTTGATGGTGCGCATCCCAGTTCTGTCCCTGCTGTCGGAAATCAAACACGTTGACAAACGGAACGCCGGCTTCAACCAATCGCCTCGCCACCAACAGATTCTGTCCGCGCATCTGGCGCGCGAATCCCATCTCGGCCCCATTTCCACCGCCGCCACCGGAGCCGACGGCGACTGGCGCCGGGCCGTATCCATATCGATCGCGCGTTTGCGACGATTCCCGCGACAGATCGAGGGCTTCCCGAAGCGACTGAGACCCGAGCAACTGAAACGCCTTGTCGCTGGAGAGCTGCCATTGCCCCGTCGGCGAAGATTGCGCGGCTGCAATCGAGTGTCCCTCCAGAGACATCAATAAACGACGCCGATCCTGGAGCGATTTTCCCGACTGTCCCACGGGCAGCGCGAGTGCTCCGGCGCTATAGGCCGAACTTTCCGAGTTGACGTTGATTTGCAGAGGGTCGTACGTCGACCCGAGAAACCCGCCTCCCTGGCAGGGCACGTCAATGACGTTGTGAAAGACGAAGGGCAGTGCGGCATGCGGCACGTCGAGCTGCAATTCGCGTCGCAAGTAACTCAGCGACGCGCCATAACACGGGGACACTTGTTTGATCGGACCGAACTCCTCGCGATCACCGGTGGGCGGTTGCCGGCCCGTTAGCGCCTCCGTGGATGCCGAATCATGCAACCGGTTCTGGTGATGCATGCTGCGAATGAGCACCACTTTGTGCATGCAGCGAGCCATCTTCGGCAGATGCTCGCACACGAACAGGCCGGGCACGGACGTCGCGATCGGCTTGAATTCGCCACGCACTTCAGCCGGGGCATCCGGCTTCAGGTCGTAGGTGTCCAAGTGGCTCGGGCCGCCGTAATAGAACACGATCACGCAGGCCTTGAGGGGAGGCAGCCCAGAGGATTCGATGGGCCTCGCACTAGCCCGCGCTTGCAGCAATCCCGTCAAGCTCAAGCCGAGCCCACCGACCCCCAGCCTCAGCCATGAGCGGCGCGACAGCCGGTCGACAGGACTCGAAGTTCGGTGCCGTGGTTGCGTCATTTTGTACTCACGAGTCGAAGCATGTGCGCCCTTCGCGGGACGGTGCATGTTACCGAGTCTGCCGGCACGCCGACGAAGCGACGCGCCAATCTGAACCCGCCGACTATTGTAGCAAGCTGAACCGCGCGCCATGATTCTACCGGACGGTGTCGCCAAACGCACGAGCTTCCGGGATGCGCCGGCGGTTCCGAAAACAGGGTCGATTTCTTCGGAGTCCGAGAAATCGGTTGGGTTGATGCGACAGCGGCAGCCACGTCTTTGGCGGTTGGCAACTGCGGCTTGACTGATCACTTTTCTTCCGCGCCCTCGGCGGGCACCAGCCGCTTCAATTCCTCGAACCAATTCTGCACGACGATCAGCCGGTTGATGGAAGTCAAGTCAGCCTCCGGCGATCCCGGCAGGATGAAGCGCTGGCCGTCGGGCGCGACGTCGTAGCTGAGCGCGATGGACGCCCCGATCGTTGGATTCTCGAACAAAAGCTGGGGTTGACCCAGCTTGAACTCGGGATCCGTTGCAATCGAGACGGAAAAAACCGCGGAATCAGATCGGTAGAACAGAGCGTCACCTTTCGGCGACCATCGCGGCGCCATGCCGCCCTGATTTGAAACCTGCCATTTGGTAGTCGGGGCCGGATAGGATTGCACAAAAACCTCAGGTCGCCCAGTTTCGTCCGAGGAATACGCCAGCCAGCGACCGTCGGGGGAAAACGCGGCGCCTGTATCAAGGAACTCCGTCTGAATGAGGGGCTCGGCGTGGCCACTGCCGTCCAAGGGGAGCACATAGATGTCACCGCCCGTGGTCGGTTGAAACTGGAGAATGGCCAGAATTCGACCATCTGGCGAAATGGACGTCGGGAACTGATTCGCGTTCGATTGCGTGAGACGCTGTGGCTCGCCGCCACCAGCGGCCGGCGCGGAAAAGAGGTTGAACGCCTTGCCACCGTGATCCGAACTAAACACCACACGCTGGCCATCAGGCATCCATACGGCATTTCGGCTGCTTCCTTCCAGATTCAGGCGAGACAAGATATTCCGCTCGATGTCGTAAACCCAGATGTGAAATCCGCGCTCACTTGCCACGGTGACCGCCAGGCGGTTCCCGTCAGGTGATAGGCGGCCGGCGAAGTAGGGCCGCAGCGGTGCTTTCAATGGTTCGGTCTCGCCCTTCAAATTCACCCAGACCAGCGGGCAGGGCGGCAGAGCAAGGTCGTCGGATTCGCGCAGCGATGACGGAGCATGAACAAGGCAGCCGGATTCGGAGAATGCCGGAGAGAGACCCGATTGAAAAACGGGGATCGCTGGGCCCACGACACGCAGTTGATCCAAGTCGAAGCGCGCCGCGTATAGAGAACCCTCGCGCCGAAACAACAAGTGACCCGTGGGAACATATTGCGCCTCAGAAGCCTGGGACAGTACCGTCTTCCATCGGCCTGTCGCGAGCGTGAGGGCGCCTATGGACATTGAGTCCTTCGAATAGCTGGTGAGCGCAAATAACAAAGTCTTACCGTCAGGAAGCACATACGGGAAGGCGTGCCCGATAATGCTGGCGTCGTCTTCATGCTGGGTGAGCCACTCCGGCGCGCCGCCCGAATCGCGAACACGCTTCAACCCGCGAGTCATGGGCACAAGTTGGCTAATTGACTCGGCGAAGTAGATCGTGCCGTCGCGTCCCCAGGCGGCCCCTGCCGGATTCCTAGCCTCGCAAAGCGTAATTGGCTGGGACTCGCCAATTCGGATCTTCTTCAGCTTCCCACCCGTAAAGAAGCCGATCCATTGTCCGTCCGGCGAAAAGAATGGTGACTGGCCGCCGTACGTACCCGGCACGGGGCTAGCCACAAGCCGGTCCATCGGTCGCAGGTACAGCATCGGCGAATCGGCCTTCCCACCACCGTAGACGAGCCGCAAGCCGTCGTCCGACAGTGCAAATCGCGGAACCCACATCAGGCGGCCGACCGTGGTGGAGCGGATTGGTGCTTCCGCGGGTAATTCGAGCGTGGTTCGAACGACGGCTCGATGTCCGGTGGCAGTCGGATCGACGGTCCCCCCCGGTCGAACCAAACTCCAGAGCGCAGCTCCCGTAAGCGATCCAGTTAGCAAACACAAGACTGAAGCGGCAACCAGCCGTGAGCGGCTGGCTCGCGGACTGATTGCGGTCGTAGCTATCTGATTGGATTCATCTGCAATTCGTCTCAGCTCATGTCGCGCATCGCCGATGTCACGCAATCGGTCGCAAGAATCTTTGGCCAAACACGATTGCAATAGCTCACGAAGTCGCGCAGGCGTGTTTGTCGGCAGTTCCTCCCAACTCGGCTCGCCCTTCAGGATCGCCGCCAAGGTATCCGAAGCTGTCTCGCCGCGAAACGGTCGTTTACCAGTTAGCGCCTCGAAGAGGCAACAGCCGAAGGCCCAAATATCGGTCCGCTTATCGACCGCTTTGCCACGAGCTTGTTCGGGGCTCATGTAGGCCGGTGTGCCGAGCACCTGACCCGCGATGCTGGCGCCAGCGCCATCCGCGTTCCAGGGGGATGTCACCTCGGCGCCCGAAGAGGAAGAATGCGCGTCGGCGGCCTTGGCCAACCCAAAGTCCAGCACGCTGACCTTACCGTCGTCCGTGATTTTGATGTTCGCCGGTTTCAGGTCGCGGTGAATGACGCCTTGTTGATGGGCAGCGTCCAGACCTTCGGCGATTTGCCCGAACAGCTTGTAAGTTTCGGCGAATTCAAGCGGCCCTTTCTTGATCCGATCAGCGAGTGTCTCGCCGCCCACGAGCTCCATCACGAGAAACTGCACGCCGTCCGACTCTTGCAGCTCGTGGATGTGCGCGATGTTCGGATGGTTCAGCGCGGCTAGCAGTCGCGCCTCGCGTTGAAATCGTGCTAGTCGATCGCGATCATTGGCAAATTCCTCGGGCAGAATCTTGATCGCCACATCGCGGCCGAGCTTCGTATCCCGCGCGCGATAGACCTCCCCCATGCCACCGACGCCGAGCAGCGTCGAAACCTCAAAAACACCGAGTTTTGTGCCCGCGTTGAACGACAAGAGTGATGCTCCGAACAACAGCGAGTCGTCGAGCCGGGTATGCCCCAGGCAATCGACAGCTCCTTAGCTTCGCAGAGCGCTAGTGGCCATGAAAGAGCAGGCTCTGAATTCTGGGCTCGAAACGCCCGTCGGAGCGGCACGGCAAACACGATTTGTGCATTGTGCAGAGCAGATAAGCCGGTGATCGCAGTAGAGCTGCTGCGACAGAGCCGAGCGGGTTCAGAGCGGTCCCGAAAATGGTTGGTTTGATGGGGCTCGCAGCGGGCCTGAACGCGCGCAATTGGCAGCCGCCGATCATTCCGAAAATACGGATGACTTTCCGGGGCGTTAAGACCGTCCCGTCAAAGGGATCAGTTCCTGACGCTGGCAGCGAGCGTCATCAATGGGTCGTTTCCTAGGATTCCGAGAAAAGGTCACCTTGCCCGACAAATCGTCGCCCAATCACTGAAAACCGCCTGTCGATCGGCGATTTAGCTTTTGCAGAGGGCGGGGGCGCGTTGTTACAATTATGGCCATCGCGAGTCTGGATTGGTTCTCAGGCTCAGCCTATTTGGGAATTGTCGAGTAGGGGATCAGCTTTGATCGGAATCGGTTTTCACCGATCTATATAGACATCGCTCCCACGCGAAACGAAGGAACTATCGCATGCCACAAAGTTTTCTCGCTTCACGACGCAGCCGGTTATCTTGGCTGGTCCTGTTGACACTGGTCGCACGCCTGGCCCCGACGATCGCCAGCGCTGCCGACGTCGGCAGCCGAATCGAACCATTCACGCTGCCGGACATTCATGGCCGCGACCGCTCGCTGGCTGAGTTCTCTAAGTCCGACATCGTCGTGGTGGCATTTCTCGGCGCCGAATGTCCGCTGGCGCGTTTGTATGGTCCGCGGCTGCAGGAGTTGAGCGACGAATACGCGGCCCGCGGCGTGGCGTTTGTCGGCATCGACGGCAACCAGCAAGATTCGCTCACCGACATGGCCGCCTATGCACGACAATACGGCGTGAAGTTCCCGCTGCTGAAGGATAGAGACGGAGCGGTCGCCGACCAGTTCGGCGCCGTACGCAACCCAGAAGTTTTCGTCCTCGATCGCGACCGCGCGGTTCGGTATCGCGGCCGGGTGGATGATCAATATGGATTGGGCGCCGGCTCGGGTTACGCCAAGACGGAGCTCAAGCAGCGCAACCTGGGCCAGGCACTCGATGAAATTCTGGCGGGCAAGGCAGTGTCGACTGCCTCGACTCCCGTGACGGGTTGCATCATTGGCCGCGCCGCGAAGGCCGAACCCAAGGGCGACATTACCTACACCAAGCACATTGCCACGATCATGCAGAACCGCTGCCAGGAATGCCATCGTCCGGGCCAGGTCGGCCCCTTCACCCTGACCGACTACGAAAACGTGGCCGGCTGGGGCGCGATGATCAAGGAGGTCGTCTCCGATGGCCGTATGCCGCCCTGGTCAGCCAATCCAAAATACGGACACTTCAGGAACGACGCGCGTTTGACGGAGAACGAAAAGAAACTTCTATTCACCTGGATCGATAATGGCTGCCCCGAGGGCAACCGCGCCGACCTGCCGCCGGCCAGGCAATGGACCGAAGGCTGGCGGATTCCCAAGCCCGATCAAATCGTGCGCATGGAGAAGCCATTCATGGTGCCGGCCGAAGGAGTGGTCGACTACAAGAACTTCGTCGTCGATCCAGGCTGGACCGAGGACAAGTGGATCAAGGCCGCCGAAGCGCTGCCGGGTAACCGCGCCGTCGTGCATCACATTATTGTCTCCGCCATCGCCCCGGGCGGATCGCTGGCCGACGTGGATGATGCGCCCGAGGGAGCCGAGAATGGGCAGACTGCCGGTCGTGGTCGACGCTCGTTTGGCGCGAGGATCGGGCTGGGCGGTTACGCGCCCGGCTCTACCGTGTTGCCCCAGCCCGAAGGCGTCGCGCAATACGTGCCGGCCGGTTCGAAAATTAGCTTCCAGATGCACTACACGCCCAACGGCACCGAGCAAGACGATCAGAGCTACATCGGGTTCGTGTTTGCCGATCCGAAGGACGTGAAGAAGATCGTCCACGGTGGCGGCGCGATGAATTTGAAGCTCGCCATTCCACCGCATGCGGACAACCACGAGGTCACGTCGCAGCACATCTTCACGTCCGATCAATTGCTGTTTCGCATGATGCCGCACATGCACCTGCGCGGCAAGTCGTTCCGCTTCGAAGCCA
>CAZUPX010000974.1:0-6392 GCA_964622155.1 uncultured Planctomycetaceae bacterium
GTCGGGCAGGCCGGCAATCGCTCGGGTCAGTTCTCGCTTGGCGGCCACGATGCGCGGCCCGGTCATGCTGCCCGAGGTGTCCAATACAAAAACCAGCCGCTCGGCAAACAGTGGCAAGCCGTAGTAGTCGCCCAGCGGACCGGCAGCGATGCCGCCGCGGTAACCGGTCGGCGACATTCGCTTGGGGTACTCGAACGAGTCCTTCGACTCGTCCCACCACCGCTGCCAGGCTGCGCTCTCAGTGCCGAAGATTTGGCCGGTCACGTGAGCCAGGTGCTCGACGGCGTCGGCGCCGGCCTCACCTTTGACCTGGTCCAACAACCCGATGAGCGCCCCGATTGCGCCCTCGTGCGGAATAAGCCTCAGGGCCTGGACCACCGCGCGGCGGACGCCGAATTGATCCGCGAAGGCCTTGGTTTTCGAGAGTCTCACAAGCGGCACAACGTTGGACTTGTCGTGCGAGCTGCCCAACGCGTCGGCCAGTGCCACCGCGACCGGGGCCCCCAAGCTCGCCGAGCCCATTTTCTCCAGAAACTCGTTCGCCTCGCGCTGAACGCTGGGCAGATCGGAAGACAGGACCGCGGCCAACAGCATGGCGGCCTGTTGCCCGTCGTCTTTTCGATGGATGGCCTTTTTCGCCAGCAGCAACAGCGTGTCGCAAACCTCCTGGTTTCCGCTCAACTTCACGAGCGTTTGATACGCGGCCAACCGCACTTGAGGGGACTCGTCGCTCAGGCTGGGCTGGATGAGCTTGACCGAATCCGCAATGGGAATGCCGTCAAGCTTTTTGAGTCCCTCAACCCGTTCGGCCGGCTCACGGCTGCGCAACAAGGGAAGTGCCGATTTGCGAGCGCGATTGAACTGTTCAATTCGATCGGCGGCGCCAACCATTTGGCCGGCAAGCCCAAGCATCGAAATGCCAATCAACCAGTGCCGAGTCCTGATCGCCACGCTCAACTCCTGACAAAGCAAAATTGCCCTTCTCATTCATTCTCGACCGAGTTGCCGAGAGCTGTCAATCTTTGCCAGCTCGCGGGATCAGTAAGCATAAGGTTCACCCTTTCCGAAAAACCGGCGCGGCACCGGAGCGCATGCTGCGCCAAAGGTGCTCCAGTTGCTCGGGGCTTGAGGCCGGCAACTCGCCCCGATCGTACGCCGCTCGGGCATACAGCTCGGCCAGGTTGCGGGCATCGTCTGCCATCGGCGCGTTCAGCCGGCTTACGTCGCGCGCCAACTCGTGCGGCGTCTGATCGGGATGCCGCGGGCAGCCGTGCTCGCGTGCCCAGGCCTCAAAGGCCTCAAAACTGTATCGCACCAGTTCCTCAAGTGAGTAGCGCTGTGCCACGCCGGCTGAGAACGGGTCGGCGTAGCTCGAAAACGGTGCGGGCGGAATCTCGATCGCCGCTGCATCCTCGGCACGGACCGCGTGCCGCCGACCGCCGCCCCACAGAGCTGCCCACAACTCAGCGAGGCCCCGAAGAAACTCGCGGATGCCCGCCAACACGGCCGACCACGACCGCCACAGCCCGTACAGCACGCCGACCGCGACGACGCCGTAGAAGATCCACTGAACGACCTGGCCGATTCCGCTGGCGGCCGTCAAGACGGCTTCGGTTGGGACCTGAAGGTTGGGCGTCTCGATCGGCGCGCGCTGCTCGCCGCGCGGCGATGAATCCGGATCCTGTGATTGGTTTTCGGGATTCGGCTCGGCTCGTTCGAACCGCTGGTCGTCCGGTGATTTTTCAGAATCCGAGCGAGACTTCGATTGTCGTTCGCCCTCTGCCTTTTGAGATTTGGCGTCTCGCGAGTCTTGCTGCTGTTGCTGTGATGACTCGTCGGACTTAATGGATTGATCGGGTTGGTCGCCGGATTGCTGCCGCTGTCCCTTGTCGGACGATTGCGATCCCTGGCGTTCGGCCTCGCCCGACTGGCCAGCCGGTTGCTTTTTGGAATCGTCACCCGACTGACCGTTCGGCGAATCTTGGTCCTTGGGGGTCGTGTCTATTTCGTCCGGAGGACGAGTGTCTGGAGCGGAGCCACCTTGCTCCTCCTCGGTTCCTTCTCTGGGCACGGGAGCCGCGCGCGAAGAGGATTGGCTTGGCGAGCCCACCGAAAACGGCAACTGCGAAACGGAGTATTCCGCGCTCGGTCTGGGCAGCAGCATGGCGAACACCAAAAGCACCACAATCAGTACTGCGCCGGTCGACAGCCACAGATTCGCCATCGTGGTCGGCATTTCGATGCGGCGTTGACGCAGATAGCGCCTCAGTCCCAAGAAGCTCGTGGTCAGCAGCAGGCCCATTCCGCTGGCCGCGTACACCGCCAACAGCCAGAACACGTACCGGCGCGTGCCGACGTGAGAGGCAGGAATGAACCACTGGCCGACGCCAAACAGCGGCAGCGCCGCCAGCGAGAAGTACACAACCCACACACCCGGCGCGTGCGGCCGGCGCTGGTGCTCGACATACCGCTGCCACCAGGTTGCTGGCACGTCGCGCGACGTGGTGCCCTCAAGTCGCTTGTCGGCCTGCGAAGCGTCGCCGGCCGCCGGCGCGCGTTCGAGCCCGGTGATCTGCAACAGCCCCTCGCCCGAGGAGTCTTGCGAGTCGTCGATGACCGTGCAGTCCCACGTCAACTGGTGGGCGCACCACCAGATCAATGCAATCAAGCTCCAGTTGATCGCCCAACTGAACGAGTCGATCCAGGTCCCTTGGATCTCCATGAATCGGTTGGCGGCCACACCCACGGCCAGGGCAAGGGCAATTCCGAACGGCATGGCCCGCTCGAAGCCGTCTTCGATCGCGATCCGCGCGATCAGCACCGCACCGAATACAAAACAAGTCATCACCCAGTGCAGCCGCCCCGTGAACTGTCCCTGATAGAAAACCGCCAGCAGGAAGAAGACGAGACTTCCCACCAACGTCATGACGAGCGCCGGACTGAGCGCGATCACGATGTAGTCAGCGGTCGTTTGGGATAGCCGGCGGGCCATGGGACGTTCCGCACTCTGAAATCCGCTATCTCAGCACAAAGTTTCGACACACCGTGCTCACGGCACTTTCGTCTCTCAAGTGCCGGGCCTCGACACGCTCGGCCAGGAGCATGCCGGCGGCTTCAGCATATTCGAGGTCTTCGAAGACGTTCACTAGCGCCGTAACGGCGAACCCACGTCGGCGCAAATTCCCAAGCGCCACGGCCGCGCGCGGCGTCACCGCGGTCAAGATCGCCACCACCGTGGCGTCTCGCGGCAGCCGGCTCGCCGTCTCGTTTACCAACTGCGCCAGGTCCAATCCGTCGGTCAATTCCGCACGGGCGAGCGTCTCGAGAACCCGCATCAACTGGTCCGCCCCTCGGCGGGTTTCGACCACCAGCGGCTGCAGCCGGTCGCTGGTGGCCAGCATGCCGGCGGATTGCTGCGCGGCGTTGCGTGTGCGGGCGTCAAAATCCCAGCCTTCCTGGCGAATCCGATCGGCCGCGTCGCGAGCGTTGGTGACCAGACCCACCTGCTGGCCCATTTGAAACACGGCGTTGGCCAATGACGCCGCCGCAGTGACCGCCAGCTCAGAGCGGTAGGGTTCGTGGCGCTCGTCGAACGACTGCTGGTGAAAATCGAGCAGCACGGTGGCTCCGGCCACGGTCGAGGGCTCGTAAACTTTGCTGTGCAAGACGCCGGTGCGCGCGGTTGCGCGCCAGTTGATACGATTCATCGGATCGCCCGACTCAAAACGGCGCACGCCGGCCACGCGCGTGGGATCTTCAAACAGGCGGTAGCTCATCCGCACCTCGCCGATCGGACGGCGCGAGGCGATGTCGAAGCCGGGGAGCGGGTGCACCTGCGGATAGACGAGCAAAAAATGCGGCTGGCTGGCAACGCGATAACGGCGATGCAGGCCGAACACGTCGCCGGTCTCAAGCACCAGCGGACCGATCTGATAATAACCCCGACGGTTGCACTGCAATTGGTAGTACACGGTTCGACGCCCGTGGCGCCACAACATCGCCAATTGCAGCCGCCGGCCCGAGACGCGCAGACTGGGCGGGTCGTAAACGAGCGCGTCGCGCGGCAGCAAGTCCTCGAGCAATAGCCACGCGACCGGCAAGGCCCCAAGATTCTGGACCGTAATCACCACGGCAACACTCTCACCGATGTTCGCCGACAGGCGGTTGCACTCGCGCTGGGCCGTGAGATGTTCCGACCAGGTTCGGGCCAGAAACCGACTGACGAGCATCACGCCCAGCAGCGCGTACATCGCGTAGGCCAGCAGGCCCAATTGGAACACCAGGGCGATGACCAACAACAGCGTCGCGCCCAGAAACCATTTCATGACACGGGGGTCTCAGCGGCCATCGTGGGCACGGGAATTTCTCCCATTATCTCCTCGACAATCGCAGCCGCAGTGACCTTGCGCAGCCGGCTCTCGGGCCGCACGATCAGCCGGTGCGTCAACACCGACGGGGCCACGCGCTTCACATCGTCGGGCAGTACGAAATTGCGGCCCAGGACGGCCGCCATAGCCTGGCCCGTGCGAAACAGCGCCAGTGACGCGCGCGGACTTGCACCCAGGCTCAAGTCGTCGTGCGTCCGTGTCTCGTGGACGATCTGCATCAAATAGCGGCGCACCTTGTCGTCGACATGTATTTCACGCACGGCCCGCTGGCAAGCCACCAGGTCAGCGGCCGTCACCACCGGCTCCAGACGATCCAACGGATGGGATTTTTCCAGCATGTCGAGCATCTTGAGCTCTTGCTCCATGCTGGGGTAGCCCAGGGAAAAGCGGACCAGGAAGCGGTCGAGCTGTGCCTCGGGCAGCGGAAACGTACCTTCGTGATCGACCGGGTTCTGCGTGCCAATCACCAGGAACGGCCGGTCAAGCGTATGCGTGACGCCGTCAACCGTCACGCGTCCTTCGGCCATCGCTTCCAACAGCGCCGCCTGCGTGCGGGGCGTGGCCCGATTGATTTCGTCGGCCAGCACAATCTGCGCAAAGATCGGTCCCGCGCGGAATTCGAAATCAGCCGTCTTCGGGTTAAAGATCGACGCGCCGGTGACGTCGCTGGGCAACAGGTCGGGGGTGCACTGAATGCGTTTGAACGTGGCGCCCACGCTCGCGGCCAGGGCCCGAGCCAGCACAGTCTTGGCCACACCCGGCACGTCCTCCAGCAGGATGTGGCCTTCGCAAAACCAGGAGACCAGCGAGAGGACGATCTGCGACCGCTTGCCGACCACGACCGTTTCGACATTGGCGATGATCTTCTTGGCCGTGGTCGCGACTTCCGCCATGGGGCCCCTCTGCAAGTTCCAAGTGCAGCCAGCGAGATGTGACTCTTTATGCTAACCGGCGGGACAACAGTTTGCCACCGCGGCCGTGCGTCGCTGGGAATGGCTACTGTCGCTCGGTCGTGTCGCCGCTGGGGTCGAATCGCTCGAACAACTGCGCCGCACACCAAACCGTGGCAACCCCTTGCAGAATGAGCACCAGCCAGGCGGCCGCGGCCATCGCCAGCCGCTGTTCGCCCAATACCACATAGATCGCGACCGCCGGTAGCGCGGCAATGGTCGATGCCGCCCCCACGAACAGCAGTTTGGCCGACATGACCAAGGTCAGCCAAGCGCCGATCAACATGTCGCCGGAAGTAACTCGGCGAATCGAGGGAAACAACAAGACTAAGACGCTGTCGGCGGCGACGATCAGCAAATTGAGCGGCACGGCAAACGCCAACGCCAGCGATGCGATCGTCGACCAACTGCCCCACAGAGCCGAAATGATCACAACGGCGATTGTCTGCACAAGGACCGGATAGGCCACCGCGGAAATGATCGATCCGCACACGATCGCCGGCCCGCTGATCGGCAGCGTCTTGATCATGTCGACGTGGTCCAGATCGGTTCGCAGACCCAGCGGCAACGCGGCGGTGACGAAGAAGGCAACAAACCCGGTCACAAAGATCAGTGGGAACACTGGGGGCGTTGGGTTCTGCCGAATCGTGAATAGCGACGGAATCATTGGCGCCAGGATCGCGGGAAGCAAAATAAACAGCCAGCCCGAGCCACGCAGCAACTGCAACAATTGACGACGCGCGATCGGTCCAGCGCCAGAAAGTCTGGGAAACGGTGGCAAGCGGAGACGAGGCTTGCCGCCGAGCGTGATTGTCGGCATTCCGCCGGTGCGACGTGCCCGCTCGATCACGTCGTAGCGCCGCTGGCTGGCGACCAGGCTGGCTTCGAGAAAGTTTGCGTCGAGCCGCAGAATCACCAGTAGCGCCGCGAGATTCATCGCCAGCGCTGCGCTGCCCCAAGCAGCCAACTGAGCGTAGTCGGAGGCCGTGATCAAGCAGTTGAACACCACGAATGGGGTCAGAACGAACTCAATGAGCGGCGCATTGATTAGCGC
>CAZUPX010000975.1:0-3270 GCA_964622155.1 uncultured Planctomycetaceae bacterium
CGCCAGTTAGCAGGAAATACGCCATTGTCGGATTACAGTCGCGGGTTGTTTTCGAGTGTTGCTAAACGTGCACGGCTGCGCCGCCGTCGACGGTCAGCGTTTCGCCTTGAATCAAATCTGCCAGCGGGCTGGCCAGGAACAGCCCCGCGTTGGCAACGTCGTCAACGGTGAGCATGCGGTCGCCGGTCATCGTCTTGTCTTTGCGGTGGTTGAACATCACGTCGGCATCTGGAATGCGGCGCGTCGAATCGGTTTCGACCAGTCCGGCTTTGACTACGTTGACGTTGACGCCTCGGTCGCCCACTTCGAGCGTCAGGTGCCGCACGAGGCTTTCGAGCGCCGCCTTCGAGCTGCCGATCAGCCCGTACCAGGGCAGTGCCATGTCGGATCCGTTGCTCGACAGTGCGATGACTTTGCCGCGACCCTGGCTGCGCCCAAGCAGCAGCATCGCCGCTTGCACGAGGTACAGCAGAGCGAGCACGTTGGTATTGAACGTATTCTGAAAGTGGCGCTGATTTGCCGCCAACAGCGGACGGAACCCACCGGTGGCCGCATTGCTCACCAGAATGTCAAGCTGGCCGACTTCGCGCTCGACGTACTCCATCATCGAGCGGACGTCGTCTTCCTCGCTAACGTCGGCTTTGACGACGTGCACCTTGCGGCCGAGCGTCAGGATGTCCGAGGCCGTTTGCATGGCGGCCGTGCGGCTGGTGACGTAGTTGACGATCACGTCGGCTCCCGCCTGGGCCAGCCTGAGTGCGCACGCGCGACCCATGCCACGCGAACTACCGGTCACCAACGCCACTCGTCCCGTTAAGTCAATCATCGTTCGTTCCACTAAGCTTTCAGGAGGTTGTTGGTTGTGTTCGCCGTTGGCGCAGCCGACTCGCAGCTTTCGCAGCACGCCGCTGCCTGATTGGTGGCCTGGTCGATTATGTAGCGCTGAAAGTGGAAGACCCGCTCTTCGCGCGTCGAAATCAATCCGCCCATCGGCCGGTCGGTGGCGTTGAGTCCGCGCTGCACCTTTGGCAACAGCGCGGCATCCTCGGCCCCGACCTGCATCAGAAATGCATTCGCCCAGCGCTTGACCCAGAAGGCCCGCATGCGCGTGAGCCATCGGGGTCCGCGCCCCGCATAGCACACCAGTCGCACGATGCTCTGCGACCGGGTAGGGGAAAGCGGGACGATGCACTCGATCCACTTGTAAAGCGACAAGCGCGAGAGCATCAGGTTCGGGTAGTACAGAATATGTTGATACTGGTGCGTGGGCACGGCGCCGACCATCCGATGTCCAAACTCGTCGAGCCAGCGACGGAACGATCGCTCGTCGGCGTAGTTGGCTGTGAACGATGTGTGCCGCTTTTCGAGCGAGTGTTCGCAGTGCTCTTCGTCGGGGAACATTCCGAACGTCTTGGGATGTACTTCCGCCGTGTGGTAGCTTTCCAGTGCGTTCTCGACCAGGACCTTCCAGTTGGCTTCAATATCGCGCTCGTGCACGATGGCCGTGTGCATCCCCTCGTGGAACCACGCCTGGCACAAGTCATAGCCGCTTCCCAGGAACTCGCGCAGGCTCGGCGGATCGTCGGCCAGCGACACAAAGACGAGCTGGCCGCAGGTCTCGGCGTGGTACTTCTTAAGTCCCAACATGCCCGGTTCGAGCGGCTTGAACGCCCGCGCGTCGGGAATCTTGCGGACGTTGCCCGTTTCGTCGTATTCCCATCCGTGGTACTGGCACTTCAGCCGGTCGCACGCTCCGTTCGGTTTACTCGTTAACATCGAATAACGGTGCGAGCAGACGTTCAGGTACGCGTGCAGGTCGCCATCTTTTCGCCACAGGAGAATTGGGTTGCCCAGCAGGTCGAACGTGCGGTATGAACCGTCGCGCGGAAGCTCGCTTAGCAAGCCCGCGCAGTGCCAGGCCGGCTTGAACAAGCGCGCGACCTCGTCGGCGAACTGCCCCGGCGACCGGTAGCAGCCAGGTTCGAGCAACTGCGGGTGGTGTTCTTTGCTTAGGAACATGAAGGTCTAAAAACCCCAGACAATGAATCGCGGAGCTTGTCCGGACGGTCGGACGGTGCGGCGCGAGACGCCCATGGGCTGTGCCTGCGACGGCACGTCAGTGCGGCACGCTCGGGCGGCTCGACGCAGGCAGGCAATCGCCGCAGTCTGGCCATCGAACTTTCGCAGCTCGATCGACAAGCCTTGCAGCAGGCGGCCGCCATACGAGCACTCGAACCCGGACTGGCCTTGGCGCCGAACCTCGATCTGGCGCGGGTTCCAGAATCGGCCTTTGTTGGCGACCTTGTAAATCGCCTCTTTGGCGGCCCAAATAACGGCGGTTCGATTTTCGGGATCGCGCTCCATCCACTGCCGTTCAAACGGCGTGAACCACAAGTGCCAAAACCCGTCCTGCACCGGTATCTGCCGCGGGGCAAGATCGACGCCGATCGACAACCGGTTCATTTTCGACAATGCCACCAGCACGCCCACCTCGGTGTGCGAGATCGACAACGACAACCGCAACTCGTGCAAGCGCGATCGCACTCGCGGAGTCACGCCGCGGCCCCGCTCGTCGCGAGTCAGGATGTCGACTTGAGTTGGGTCGCCAACATCGAATGCTTCGCCGACGAGCTGCTTTGCCAGCCAGCGCCCGCCTAGCCACTGCCGTCGCCGGCTGGCGTCGCCAAGCCTCTCCAACTCGTGGCGCTCGGCGGCGCCAAGCCAGGTCTCGGCCGCGTCAATACGCTCGTCGAGCGCCGAATCAAAAGCCGAATAGCGAATGGTCACTCCAATGGGCAATGTCATGCTGTAGCTCCCGTTGTTTCTCGTACTTCTCGTCCCAATATCACTTTGCGATAACCTTCGGCCGCGACGATCAGTGAGCCGTCTTGGCCGACGACGGTGAAGTCGTAGCAGGCGCTATCGCGCGTTATTTCTTGGCACACGAACCAGACCAGGCAGGTTTCGCCCGTGCGTGGCTTGCGTCCCAGACGCAATTGATCAATGGCCTTCGGCAATGAGATTGCTCCTTCGCCGTGTGCGTAAAGGTGAACTCCGCAGGCATACAGCGCGGCGTCGAGCACCGCCGAAGGAATCATCCAGCCCGCCGCACGAGCCGGCCCGACGAGATCCTCGAGCCGTAGTGACGCGATGCTTCCCCAGCCGCCCTGCTGGTCGTCGGCGATCCGCTGGGCCACGACGGCGGCGTCGCGCTGGGAGACGGCGCGCAGCAGCCCATAGGTCGTGCCCAGGATGCCGATGACCAGCGCC
>CAZUPX010000976.1:0-2927 GCA_964622155.1 uncultured Planctomycetaceae bacterium
CGCATCTTGTTGGAGCATCTGGCCGAGGTCGATTTTCAACCTCCCAGCCGTCTTGAGCGGGTCCCGATGACCGCTTCGAACGTCGAGCCTGTGCCTGACGCAGCCGTCGGAGCTGGCCCTGGCGCGGTTCCACTCAACTATCTGGTGGCGCCAGCCGGCGGGCCGATCGCCCAGGGCAATTTGCCACCGGGCGTGCAACCGCCTGCCGCGCCTTCAACGCCGCTGCGGTAATCTCCGCGGACTCTCATTATGTTGACTCGTTCGGCCACCCAATCCACAATTGGGTTCGTCCCAGTTCCATGAGGTCGTTGCCCCCCTGCCCCGCCCGATTCCGACCCCGGAGAACACGCGATCATGTCTCAGCACCTGGAGCGGCGGGAATTCTTGCGTCAGGCACTGCTGGCCGGCACGGCAACGCTTGCGGCCGGCACGCTCGTTCGCCCGCGTACGGCGCTGGCTGCGCGCAGCCCGAATGAAAAACTGAATCTCGGCTGTATCGGCGTGGCCAACAAAGGGGCCGACAACATCAACAACCTGGCCAGCGAGAATATCGTTGCCCTGTGCGACGTCGACTCAACACACCTGGGCAAGATGGTCGAGCGGTTCGGAAAGGCCAAGACCTACGTCGACTATCGCCAGATGTTCGACCGCGAAAAGAATCTGGACGCTGTTGTCGTCTCCACGCCCGACCACACGCACGCGATTCCGGTCATGTGGGCCCTGCGGCGCGGGTTGGACGTGTACTGCGAGAAGCCGCTGGCGCATTCGGTGTACGAGGTGCGCCGCATGCGCGAAGAGGCCGCCAAACAAAAGTCCGTCACGCAAATGGGCACCCAGATCCACGCGGGCGAGAATTACCGTCGCGTGGTCGAGATCATCCGGGCGAAACTGATCGGGCCCGTCTCGCGCGTTCATGTGTGGATGGGCGGCGCGATTCGGCCGGGTATTCGCGCCAAGGACGGCACGCCCCCGTCGACGGTGGACTATGACTTGTGGACCGGTCCGGCTCCGATGCGGTCGTTTCACGCTTCGCACTTTCATTTCAATTGGCGCTACTGGTGGGATTTCGGTGGCGGGACGCTGGCCGATTTCGGCTGTCACTACATGGACTTGCCCTTCTGGGCCCTCGACCTGCGGTATCCGGTTTCGGTCGAGGCCAAAGGCGAGAAGACGTCGCAAGGCGACAACGATGTGCCCGACAACATGCGGGTCGACTATCATTTTCCAGCGCGTGGCGATCAGCCGCCGGTCCACTTGACCTGGTATCACGGGGCCTGGCGACCCGAGGGCGCGGAAGATTACGACAAGAACGCGGCCGTGCTCTTCGAAGGGGCGGGAGCCAGCGGGCGTGTGTTGGCCGACTACTCGACGCGAAAGTTCTTCATGCTCGACGGCACCGACCCAGTCCCGCCGCCGGAATCGATTCCCAACTCGATCGGCCATTGGGCCGAATGGGCCGACGCCGTCAAATCGCGCGGGCCAACCACGTGCAACTTCGACTACTCCGGCGCGCTGGCCGAAGCCGTGCTGCTGGGCAATGTGTCGTATCGCGCGGGCGGACAGAAGCTCACGTGGGACGCCGAAGCGCTACGGGCAACCAACTGCTCCGACGCGGACCAGTATATCCGCCGCGAATATCGAGTCGGCTGGTCGCTCGAGGGCTGAGGTCGGGAGTTCGGCGATCCATGATCTTATCCTGGCTGCGCCGGCGGCGACGCGCGAAAATTCTGGCCACGCCGTTTCCGCGCGAGTGGCTGCTCCATCTCGAGCGAAACGTGAGGCATTACGCGTATCTCGCGCATGACCGGCAAGAAAAACTACGCGACGACCTGCGCATCTTCGTCGTCGAGAAGAATTGGGAGGGATGCGCGGGACTTGAAGTGACTGATGAAATGAAGGTCACCATCGCCGCGCACGCCTGCCTGATGGCGCTGGCGATTGATGGTGACCCATTCCGCGGGCTGCTGTCGGTGTTGATTTATCCGGCCAGCTACCTGGTGCCCGAGGAGCGCTGGTACGAGGGCTGGTCAATCAGCAAAGAGACGGCGCACGAGGGTGAGGCGTGGTATCGCGGACCGGTGATCCTTTCGTGGGCCGACGTGCGGCGTGACTCGCGCCATCCGGGCGAGGGTCGCAACCTGGTGTGGCACGAATTTGCCCACCAGCTCGACATGCTCGATCGCAGCACCAACGGGACGCCGCCCCTGGCAGACCCTGCCCAGCGACGCCGCTGGCACGACGTGATGACCGCCGAGTACGAGCAACTGGTGGCCGACGCCGAACAGCGCCGGGCCACGCTGTTGGACACGTATGGCGCTAGCAGCGAAGCGGAGTTCTTTGCCGTCGCCACCGAGTGCTTCTTCGATCGCCCCGTTGACCTGCGCCGCGAGCACCCGAGGCTTTACGAGCTGCTGGCCGAATACTACTGCCAGGATCCGGCGGCGCGCATGCCACGCTGACACGGGGGATTGGGACTGGGGACTCGCGACTACATCAACCTCAGCACGCGGTTCATTCGCTCGGCGATATCGCGTAGCTCCTTCTCGCCGCCGCCGGTCACCTCGGCGGTGGCCCATCCGTGATAACCGATTTCATCGAGCGCTTTGAGCACTTCGGGCCAGTCCTCGTCCCCCTCGCCGATCGCCACCCATTTGTTCTTGTGGCTGTAGCCTTTGAAATCGAACTTCAACATCCGCTTGCCAAGCATGCGAATCCACGTGGCCGATGGCACGCCGTATTTGAGCATGTTGCTGGCATCGAAATAGGCACCTACAGTCGGGGTTTTGAAGTCGTCGACATAGGCGATCAACTGTTCCGGCTTGGTGATGAAGTCGTTCCATACGACCTCGATGCCGATCTTCACACCGGCTTCGTCGGCCTGCGGAATCCCCTTGCGTATCTCTTCCTGTGAACGCGCGTAGCACTGC
>CAZUPX010000977.1:0-1680 GCA_964622155.1 uncultured Planctomycetaceae bacterium
CGATGGACGGCCGCGGCAGAGTGTTTTCACAAGGCCGCCGAGCTACTCGCCGACCGCGTAGATAACAAGTTACTTGCGAGCCTGGCGCTGGCGGCGCTGGCGGCAGGCGACGATGCCGGCTATCGTCGAGCCTGTGTGCGTCTTTGGGATCGGGACCGCGATTCGGACAATCAGCGAACGCTGTTGGAGATGGTGACGATTTGTTCGGCCGGACCTGACGCCCTGGCGGACCTGCGGCCGGTCGTCGACAAGTTTGAAGCGCAGCGCCAGCGCCAAGTTTACTACAACCTGGTTGTGGCCGCGCTGGCGATCCAATACCGGGCGCATCAGTACGAACAGGCGATCAAGCTCCAGCAGACCGCCGAGATGGGATATTTTGTGATTTATCGGACGCCGAATGTCGCCGGTGTGGTTTGGCTGCGAGTGCCCCAGACGCTGTTCGTCGCGATGGCCTACCAGCAGTTGGGCAAAGCCGACGAAGCCCAAAAGTATCTCAGGATCGCCCAGCAAGCGCACGACGAGCTTGTAGAGCGCCAGAAAGATGCCGCCGCTATTTCCTCTTCTGGCAGCGTCCTCGACCCCAAAACCTGGCAATGCCAATTGATGCTCTCGCAACTACGTCGCGAGGCCGAATCGCTCATCGCCAAGGACGACCGCGAGCGTTAGCAGCGATATGATGGACTGTTAGGCCGGAAAGCTGTCGGCCGCCACGGCCAGTGCTCCGTGCACGACGACTTGCTCGCCCAATACGGCGGGAACGATGCGGTATGTGTCCACCAGCGGCGGAAAGGCATAGCGGGCGACTTCGTGTCGCACGGGTCCGAGAAACAAGCTCTCGTCCATGAGCGACACGCCGCCCCCCACGACAACTACCTCGGGCGAGACCAGTGTTATGGCCTGCGCGATTGCCCAACCCAGGGCCTGGCAGGCGCGCGCTACCACTTCCCGTGCGATTTCGTTTCCCTCGCCGGCGGCTTGCGCGACCATCAGGGCCGTAAGCTGGTCGAGCTTGCCGCCACAGCGGTCCCACAGGTCGGCCGCGAATTCTTCCTCGGCTTCTTCGGCTTCGATGAGCCGCTGGCGCATTTCTTCGGGCCGGGCGCGGTCAACGCCGCTCGTCAAAGGTACGAAAGAATGAGAGATCGGGTCAGACAGGCGCGCCTGCGCGGCGACGGCGATGCCCCAGCCGCTGGCCAGCGACTCGACGGTTTGATCGGGATTGTCGGCGTGCAATCCAGGGCGCAGGTGTCCGATTTCGGCGGCGCCGTGGCCACTGCCCAGATAGAGCTGGCCGTCGACCACCAGGCCTCCCCCGATGCCGGTGCCGACCGTCACGAAGAATACGACCTTCGCACCCCGAGCGGCGCCGAATCGGGCTTCGGCCAGCGCGGCTACGTCGCAATCGTTTTGCAATCTGGCTGGCAACGAGAGCGTCGCACCGCACCAATCGACCAGCGGGTATGCCTGCCATCCCTCGACGTGATGGCTCTTGACGACGATGCCCCGCGCCGAGTCGACCGGCCCGCCAAACCCGATGCCAATGGCCGACACATTGTGCCGCGCGATGAGCACTCGACCCGCGGCCTCGATCTGCCTCAGGATTCCCTCGGCCCCAAGTTTCGGCTGGACCTCGAACCGTTCGATCGCCACCAGCTTGCCGTCGCCGCGACCGACGCCGAG
>CAZUPX010000978.1:0-4531 GCA_964622155.1 uncultured Planctomycetaceae bacterium
CGGCTCCGAAAGCAGCAATTGCCGGCAGACTCGCTCAGACTCGTCAAGCTGCCCCGCGCGATGGTGCGCAATCGCACTTTTGAACAATTCCAGCGTAGTTGTCATGTAACGCTACCGTGGTGTGCGCGCAGCGCGACACGAAACTTCTTGCGACAATTCTTGAGCGATGCGTGCAAACACACGCGACCATTCCTTCCAGCACGTCTGGCGAAACAGGCGCATGGTCGGATACCAGGGACTGTGCTGGCGATCCAACATCCAGCGCCAATCTGGCGCATGGGAAACGGCCATCCAAGCCCGGACGCCCAAGGCCCCCGCCAGGTGCGCCACGGCCGTGTCCGACGTAATCACCAGGTTCAAGTTCTTCATTGCAGCCGCCGTGTCGACGAACGCGCCGCGATCCCGGTCAACGTCATCGCCCAGGTCATGGATCGTAAACTGGCGGAGCGCCTCAGGCAATTGTTCCAGGCCGTCTATTCGCTGCAAGCTGATTAGCGCGACGCCAGGCACCTCAGCCAGCGGAGCAAACTCCACGAGCGGAATAGAGCGTGTGGCGTCATAGGTGTATTCCGGATTGCCTTGCCAATGGATGCCGACTCGGAAGCCGGCAATCGATGACAGTCGCTGCCGCCAATGTTCCACCACCTTAGCGTCGACCGTCAAGTACGGCACGTCGGCGGGAATGCTTTCGACCCGCGTGCCCAGCATCCGCGGCAGGCTCAACAATGGCAAGTGGACGTCAAACGCCGGCAACTCAGATCCGAATGCGACCACCTCAGCAGTCAACGAGCCGCGTACGATCGGCACCAACGGCGGCTGCACCTCGACAACTACGCGGGCCCCCATGTTCTCCAAAAGCGGCACCTACCGCATAAATTGCAGCGTGTCGCCCAGCCCTTGCTCGGGATGCAACAGGATCGTGCGGCCAGCAAGCGGCGACCCGTCCCACTCGGGCACTGGGAATTGGCGGGGCGCCTCCTTGGTCCGCCACCTCCATTGGCACTCATCCCAGCCCTCCGCGAACCGTCCTTGGGCGCGGTGGACATTGCCGACACCGTTGTGAGCCTCGGCGTGGTCAGGCCGCAAGCGAACCGCCTCTTGAAAGTGCCGCAGCACCCCTGGCAGGTCTCCGACAGTTTCAAGTACCAACCCCAGATTGTGATGAGCTGCCTCGAGGTCGCCAGCCAATTGCAGAGCCCGCTCGAACGAGACACGAGCCTCAGACAGTTGCCCGGCTGCGTGCTGGGCAAGTCCCAAGCTGTTGAAGTAGGTTGCGTAGCGGCCGTCGATCGTGATGGCGCGAGACACGTATTGGATAGCCGCGGGCTGATTGCCAAGTTGATGCGCCGCCACACCCAACAAGTGCCACGCGTCTGCATGCCGCGGGTTGGTCGCGAGAAATTGCTCGTAGAGCGGCACGGCCTCGCCCAACTGACCCGATTGATGGTGGCGCAATGCGCTTGCGAGTGTGTCTTCAACGCTGGACATGAATGAATGTAAGCGGTTTGGAAGGTTGTTAACTCGTTTTTTGTCGCGTCGCGCACCAGTCAAGCCACATCCGACGATAGGCCGATTCCAAGTTACGAGTAAAGCCTTGATGATCCAAGAGAGGGCTTGCGGCCATGCGAGCGCGGAGATTGAGTCGCAAGTCGGTCAGCCTCTCGAAGTCGCTGGCCAAGGCGACGGCGATGTCGACATACTGGCTCGGTTTTCGAGCGATCAGATCTTCGAGGCCGACGTTGGCCAGCACACTCCCCCCAAAGCGCGATGCGTACATGCCGCCTTCGACCATCACCACTGGCAATCCCATCCAGATCGAGTCGCAAGTCGTCGTGTGGCCGTTAAACGGAAAGGGATCGAGGGCGATGTCGGCACGCTGTTGCAATCGCAAATAATCGGCCGAGGCGCACTTGTCGAACAGTTCGATGCGCGTCGGGTCGATTCCCCGCGCAGCGGCCAATTCGTGTAAGCGCCGTTCGACATAACCCCCGCGATTTGCCAGCACCAAGAGCCGCGAACGCGGCACGCGCGCCAGGATTTCGTGCCACGTCGCAATGACCTGCGGGGTAACCTTAATGAGATTGTTGAACGATCCGAACGTGACGAAGCCCGCATCGCGCGCCGGCAACGGAGTGACTTTGGGTGCCTCGTCGAGCGGCTTGTAGCAGAAAAATGCGCGCGGAAGCCGAACCAGGCGCTCGGTGTAGTACCGGTCGGTCAAGCCTGGCGGGTCGGCTCGCTCGTCGGTCAACCGATAGTCCATGGCCGTCATACCGGTGGTGTTCTGGTAGCCAATGTAGGTCACCTGTATGGGAGCTGGTTTGCGGGCGAATACCAACAGGCGATTTCCGCCGATGTGGCCGGCCAAATCCACCAGGATATCAATCCGATCGTCGCGCACCATTTGCACGATCTCTTCTGCCGAAGCTCGCGCCGTCGGGTGCCACACATCGGCCGCGGCCTGAATGCGCTCGGTGATTGCGTCAGGCTGGGCCACGTCCGAGTAACAGTAGATCTCGAACTGATCGTGATCGTGTGCCAGCAGGATCGGCTCGGTGAAATAGTTGACCGCGTGATGCTTGAAGTGGGCCGACACGTAACCGATCCTCAGGCGGCGCTCGGGGGTCGGATCGTTCGAATGTTGCCCAGCCAGCGCGGTCAGTGGTTCAGCGTGTCGAGCCGCCCAGGCCAGGTGCTCGGCGAAAATCGTCGGCGCGTCGTAGTCCGGCGAGAAATTCAGCGCGAACAGCAGGTTGCTGTGCCCCGGCGCGCTGCCGCCGCCAACTGCGACCGCCCGGCGGTAATACTCGATGGCCTCGGCTGCCCGTCCCTGAAAATGCAGCGCCACGGCGATATTCCCATAAAGCCGGGCCGGATTGGGGTCGAAGGCCAGCGCCGCCCGCGAAAGCTCGAGCGCTTCGTCGGGTTGACCTAACTCATTGAACAACACCGCGCGATTGAAATGGGCCACGGCCAGATCGGGCTTGCGCTGGATTGCGCGGTTGTAGAACTCCAACGCTTCCTCGGTGTTGCCAAGCCTGTGTAGTACTTTACCGTAGTTGGCCAACGTGTCGGCGTCGTTGGGCTCCATAGAGAGCGCTTTGCGATAAGCCGCGGCGGCCGATTCCAGGTCGTCCTGCTCGTACAGTGTGTTGGCCAACGTGTACTGGGCGAGCGCAAAATCGGGACGCACTTCGAGAGCCCGTTGAAAGCAGGCAATCGCGTCCGCGCGCTGCCCGAGTCCTTTCCAAGCGCGTCCTAGACTGTAGTGCCCCTCGGCCAACCCCGGTTGCAGGGCGATCACGCGCTGCAAACACTCCACCGCCTCTTGGCAGCGCTCGAGATCTACCAGGGCCGCGCCCATGTTGTGTAGCGCTTCGATGCAATCGGGTCGCCCACGCAATGTCGCCCGATACGCTGCTACGGCCTCGTCCAGCCGGCCGAGTGCCACCAGAGCGTCCGCGAGCTTGACCCGCGCTTCGATCAGCTCCGGTTGCAACCGCAGTGCCCGTTCGTAATGCTCCGCGGCGGTCGTGCAGCGTCCGGCGTCGTGCTCCAACATGCCCAGTTGAAAATGCGCCGGCGCCAGGTCGGGATTCAGCCGAAGTGCCTGACCGAGTGACGCTCGGGCATCGTCGTGCCTGCCCAGCGCCTGGTAGGCCCTGCCGAGGTGGTGATGGTAGACAGCTTGACTCCCCTGAATGCCAATCGCGCGGGCAATGTAGTCGACTGCTAACTCGGACTGGCCGTTTTGCAGCGCGACAACACCCAACAAATGCAGTGCGTCCGGTTGATGCGGTTGGACGGCAAGAATCTGACGATACATCTGTTCGGCGTCGCTCAACCGTCCCGACTCATGATGGCGCACGGCGGCGCTCAATGCTTCGTCGATGCTAGCCATGCAAGTAATCAAAAGAAGGCGGTTGGTTCGTGACCCATGAAATTGTAGCCGGTTTCACCGATGCGGCGCCGTTTGACCAATCACGCCCGCCACCTCGGTCGCGATCCGCTCGAACACGACAGCCCAATCGCCTGGAGTGGATTGTCGAAACAGCCGCATCGTAGGATACCACGGTGAGTCGTCTCGATTGGCCAGCCAGCGCCAGTCCGCCGCCGCTGGCAGCGCGACCCAGACGCTTACACCCAACGCGCCGGCCAAATGCGCGACGGCCGTATCGGACGTCACGACCAGGTCGAGGTTCGTCATCACCGCCGCGGAATCCATGAAAGCACCGCCGTGCTCATCCAAACCGTCCAACGTTTCCACCGGGACGACTTCCGCACACTTCGCAATCTGATCGGGCCCTGCGTCCTTTTGCAAACTGACCAGGTTGACGCTCGGCACTTGCGCAAGGGGCGCGAAACTTGCCAGCGGAATTGAGCGCTGGCGATCCGCGACATGATTGGGATTGCCTTGCCAGGCGATACCAACCTTGAATCCGCCGATGATTCTCAGCCGCTCGCGCCACCTCGCGGCTAATGCGCGATCGGCCAACAGATAGGGAACGTCCGAGGGAATATTACTCAAGTT
>CAZUPX010000979.1:0-2359 GCA_964622155.1 uncultured Planctomycetaceae bacterium
CGGCTCGCCGAATTGTCGCCGACCGCGCTGCGGCGTCAACCAGACTTTTTCAACGGGCTGCTAGGCCGGCCATGAAGGGTTGTCGAGCGGAAGAGTCCCTCGTGCGAAGATCGGCAGCGGTACGCTTTCAGCCCTACTCAAGTTTTGCTTGCGGGCGGATGTGCTGCGGTTTGCGATCATGCCCCTCTTGCGTAAATTGCCGCTGCTGCGATACTTATGTTGCGTCGGCAGTTCACAAATCGGATGAGGTCAGGACCATGATCGACCGTGTCGAGCTACTTGGGCAACGTGTCACCACGTCCACCAATTGGCACGCACTGGCCGAACGTGTGTTGGCTGGGGACCGCCTGGCAGCCGACGAGGCACTGGCGATCTTGGCTAGCGGGGATGACGAACTGCTCGACCTGTTGGCAGCGGCCTATCGCATTCGCCGGACGTATTTCGGCAACCGTGTGCAACTGTACTTTCTGGTGAGCGCGAAGACGGGGCTGTGCCCCGAGGACTGCGGCTACTGTTCGCAGTCGAAGGTCTCCACGGCCGACATTCCGCACCACAACATACTGAGCGCCGAAAAGCTGTTGGACGGTGCCAAAATGGCTGCCGACCGTCAGGCCAAGACCTACTGCATTGTGATCTCCGCCCGTGGACCGTCGAATCGCGAAATGGAGGCCATCACTTCAATCGTTCCGCGAATCAAGTCGCAGTACGACTTGAAGATCTGCGCCTGTTTGGGCCTCCTCACTTCCGACCAAGCCGAGCAGCTCAAGGCCTGCGGCGTCGATCGGGTGAACCACAACTTGAACACGGGCGAAGACTTCTACAAGGAGATTTGCTCGACACACACGTATCAAGAGCGCGTTGCGACGTTGCGAGCCGTACGTTCGGCCGGTATGGAACTGTGTTCCGGAGGAATCGTCGGCATGGGCGAAGCCAACGAAGACGTGGTGGGAATGGCTTTTGCCTTGCGCGATCTTGAGGTCGAGTCCATTCCGGTCAATTTCCTTAATCCTATTCCTGGCACACCGTTGGCAGAGATGCACCGGCTCAACCCGCGATATTGCTTGAAGGTGCTGTCGATGTTTCGCTTTGCCAATCCCGCAAGCGAAATTCGCATTGCCGGCGGGCGCGAGATGCACTTGGGCAGCATGCAGTCCATGGGCCTCTACCCGGCCAATTCGATCTTCGTGGGCGATTATTTGACCACCAAGGGGCAAGCTCCCGCGGCCGACTACAAGATGATCGAAGACCTTGGCTTTGAAGTCGTTCACAACGAAGAACCGGGTTGCCAGGTGGCACCGACGGAAGCAGCGACGGGCGCTGGTTAGCGGCTATTCAAAGTCACGTCGCCGGGTGCCATGCTCACTCGCCGCGCCAGCGATGGTTGAACATGCTCACACAATCGTGAGCATGGCCCCTGGGGTAAGCCAAGGCCATTCACAATGCCTATCACGCGCGACGCGACTTTAGGATTCAGCGTTCATACCGGTTGGGCGGCGATGGTGACGATCTCTGGCCCGCTTGAGAAGCCTGAAGTCGTCGATCGGCGGCGCATCGAGTTGCTCGGCGCCGAAGACGACATGGCGCGGTTCGTCTACCACAACGCCGCCGAATTGAAGTCTCCCGCGGCCAGGATACTAGTCAACACGACAACCAAGGCCGTGCGCAGAAAGACGCTGACCTGTCTGGTAGCAGCGGTACATGAAATGGAAAAACGTGGGCTGCGGGTCACTCGGGCCGGTGTGATTGGGATCGTGTCACGCCCGCCGGGCGCGCTCGATGCGATTCTGGCATCGCACGCGGCCATTCACACGGCCGAGGGTGAGTTGTATCGCGGCGCAATCGCGACAGCCTGTGAGACGCTCGGGCTGGCAGTCCGTTGGCTCGCCGCCGACGAGTTGGCCCAGATGGTGGCCGCTCAACTGGGCAAGAAGGCCACGACCGTCGAGACTTACGTGTCGAGCATGAAGCGGGTTGTTGGTCCACCGTGGGGACTCGATCAAAAGCAAGCCATGACCGCCGCATGGTCAGCGCTGGCGGGAGACTCGAAAAAGTCATCGGCCCCCCGTCCGGCGCGGCGCGCTGGCAAGTCTCGCCGAACGAGGACGAATTAATTGGCAACCGGCGCTAGCCCACGGGCGGACTCGTAGGCGGCGATCTTGTCGGCGTGCTCGAGTGTCAGGCCGATGTCGTCCAAACCGCCCAACAGGCAATGGCGGCGAAACGGCTCGACGTCGAACGACAGCTTCAACCCCTCATCGTCCGAGACCGTGCACGATTCCAGGTCGACGGTCAGACGATAGCCGCCGTTGGCTGCGCGCTCGAAGAGCTTGTCGACCGTTGCCTCGTCGAGGCGAATTGG
>CAZUPX010000980.1:0-6549 GCA_964622155.1 uncultured Planctomycetaceae bacterium
GTCTTGCTGGTCGGCACCGGAAGTCAAACCTTCCGCCCCATCCTGAGCACGCAATGCCACAGGCAAAGACCAGATTGCAAGGGCCAGGACCAGCGCGATCGGAAATGAAGAGCGTGACACGAGATTTACTCCCGAGATGAACACAGCGCGAAATGAACCGCTTCGCAGTCGCGAGATGAGGGCGGGCTTTTATCACGAAGGCCACCGCCGCGTCAACGTCAGGTTGCAAGTGGCGAGGATCTCGCCCTGCGACGCGATAGGTTGGGATGTCCCGCGCGTACTCCGGCGGGCGATTGCCGGCAACGTGGAGTGTGCCAGCTTGGATTTCCCTGCTGGCACGTCGCTGTCAACGTGCTGGCATCGCCAGTGCGAGACTTAAGTGCTGGCTGCCAGCACGTCGTTCTCCGGTCAAGCGGGGGAATATGGCTTGACCTGAGCGCTCGCGGCAAGTTTACCAATGCGAAGCGTCATAATCGGACGAACCATCAGAACGAGTGCGATCCTTTCGTTCGTTAATCCCGTTACAAACTCCACGATCGATCGAGTCGTGCCAGAGGGCGCCAATCATGGATCAATTGCTCGCTAGAACGAGGGTCGTGGCGGCCATCTGGCTGGTCGCGATCCTCGTGTGCGCAAATACGGTTTGGGGCGACGAACCCGATGTGCCGCCGACCCCTGACTCGATCGACGGCGCGGAAGCTGTGCCCGAAGAACCACTTGAAGCGGCGGTCGTCAGCGACGGTGGCAGCGGGGCGGCGGCGCGCTTCGAATGTGGCGGTGACTGCGGCGGTTGCTCGACGTGCGATTCGTGCTGCTTCTGTGGTCCGCCCGGACATCTGTGGCTGCGCGATGAATATGTGGGGTGGTGGGCGACCGGCGGACGCGTACCGGCGTTGTTGAATACCAGCTCAGACGGCTCCCTGCCTGCCACAGAGACGCTGTACGGCAACGCCAAGTACAACAACCAATTCCGATCCGGTAACTGGTTTCGGGCCGGTCTATGGTTTGGCTGCTCGCGCCGCAACGGGCTTACGGGCGACTACTTCTTTGTGGGCCGGCAGTCCTCACCCTACTCGGCAAGTTCTGACGGCGATCCAGTGCTCACGCGGCCATATGTCGATGCAAACACCGGCGACGCCGCGGAAGAGCTGGTGGCTTTCCCCAATACTGTTATGGGGAGCATCACGATCGACAATTACAACTCGTTCGTGGGCGCTGGCGGCGCGTGGCGACACAATATCTGCTGCTGGAGCGGCTGCGTCGACTCGTGTCGCCCTTGTGGCGGCGAGTTTTGCTCGCGGGTCGATTTCGCTGCCGGCTTTCGCTATTACCGCTTTAACGACAACCTGGGCGTGGCCGAACAGTTGACGTCGATCGACACGCAAAGCGGCATACCCGTGGGCACTCAGTTCGCGGTTGCCGACAGTTTCCGCACGATGAACAACTTTTACGGCGCTGAGCTGGGGCTGATCGTCGAACGGTATCGGGGCCGCTGGATGTTCGAGGGCGCGGGCAAAGTCGGGCTTGGCACCACGCAGCAGATCGTTGCGATCGACGGCAGCACGGTTGTGTCCAATCCCGGTCAGCCGACGACCGTTCACGAAGGCGGGATTCTTGCCCTACCGACGAACATCGGCCGCCACTCACAGAATAGTTTTTCGGTCGTGCCGCAGCTCTCGGCCCGCATCGGATACCGGGTGACACCGCGCCTGACGATGCTGGTGGGCTATACGGCCATCTATTGGGACCAGGTCGCCCGTGCGGGCGATCAGATCGACACCACGGTCAATCCCAATCTGATCCCGCCGCCGATTGGAGGCGGTCCGGATCGACCGAGCCTTACGCTGCACCTCTCCGATGTGTTCCTGCAAGGCATCACGCTCGGTGGAGAGTATTGCTTCTGAGCGAAGCGGCCAAGACGTGACCCTATCGCGAGAGCGTTGTCTTCGCGATCGCGGTAAACAGGTTGCGCAATGTCTGCGTCTTGCAGCTCGTGGCGACGGTCTTGCAGGCGCTAGCCGGCCTGAGCCAGAGGAATCACAAGGACTGAGCAGGCGGCGTGGCTCAGCACGGCCGACGAGACGCTGCCGAAGATCGCCTCGGCGAATGGATGTTTGTGCTTCACGCCAATCACGACCAGGTCGCTCTTGTCACGCGAGATCGTCGCCAGAATCTGTTCGGAGGGCTCCCCTTCGACGACCAGCGGATCGCCCATCGGCACGCTCGGTGGAACACTCCGCGAGAACTCCTGCATCCGCGACGCCTGGGCGCGGGCTTCCTCCTCGTGCTCGCGGACCCAGTTGCGCGCCATGGCTTCGATGTCAGGGCTGCGAGCCTTCCTCTCGAGCCACGGCGGCACGCGGCCCGCCAGCAGCGACGAAATCACGGTCAGAGTTCGGCATGTCGTACCGGGCGGCCATGTGAATTTCGCCAACACTTCGACCGCCGGACGGCCATTTTCCGGGCTGTCGCAGGCTACCACAATTCGCATGCCGTCCGCGGCGGACTTTGGGTGGGGGCGGCACACGAGCAAGGGTATTCGAACCGAGTGGGCCACGGCACGAGACACGCTTCCCAGCAGCAACCGTTCCAACAGTCCCAGCCCTCGCGCCCCCATCACGATCAGCTCGGCCGACCATTGCGCGGCCGCAAGCGGAATTCCGTTTCGCGGATCATGAGTGTCGACAATCGTATGCGCCGCATTTGCAAGAGCTGGAGGGAGTCGCTTGCGGGCTTCTTCGAAAACTGCATCGGCCAAAGCTCGACGCGCTCGCGAGACCAGCTCCGCGCCACCGGCGTCGGATGATAGCCGTACCTCGGGGGGTGAATAGTACAGCGCCACCTGATCATTGACCGCGTCCAGCAGCCGTGCGACCTGGCTAACGCCTTCAAACGATCCGGCTGACCCATCGACCGCGATCAGCGCTTTCATGATGGCGACCTCTGCCGTGCGTAGCGGACCTCGTGCGGAGCGAGCCACCGAAGGGCCTTTACCCCGAGTCCTGCATGGCACGCTCCGCGCGGACCACACCCGTGCACTACTCGCCCGACGGCTCGTCTTCTCCCAACAGAGCCTCGAGTGCGCCGGCGCCGCCGGACGTCTTGGCGGCAGGGCCGTTGCCGGTCGACTCATCGCCCACTCCGTCCAACAGCGGGAAGCTGCGCGACAGGACGTTCTCTTTCTCGGCCTGAAGTGCCTCGAGGGCTTGCGGCCGAATGCGCACTTCCGATTCCTGGAAGGTATGAAAGCCAGTACCGGCTGGGACCAGGTGACCGAGGATGACGTTCTCCTTGAGTCCGACCAGGTTGTCGACCCGCCCAGCCAAAGCCGCTTCGGTGAGCACCTTGGTGGTTTCCTGGAAGCTGGCAGCCGAAATGAAGCTCGAGCTTTGGACGCTGGCCTTGGTGATGCCCAGCAGTTGCGTGCTGGCCGTGGCCGGCTTGGGCCTTGTGCCCTTGGCCGACTCACCGCCGAGCGCTTCGATCTGGGCGTTGACCTGCTCCAGGGCGTCCTTGGGCACGATCGTGCCGTCGGCGAAATCGCTGTCCCCCTTGGACGAAATCTTCACGCACTTGGACAGGCTCTGATTGGCTGCGCGGAATTCGAACTTGTCGAGCACGCTGCCGGGCAATAGCGTCGTATCGCCCGGCGTTTCAATCTTCACCTTACGCAACATCTGTGTCACGATGATCTCGATGTGCTTGTCGTCGATTTCCACGCGCTGGCTGCGATAGACGTTCTGGATTTCGCGGACCAGGTACTGCTGCACAGCCTCTTCGCCGCTGATGCGCAGGATGTCGTGGGGTACCAGCGGCCCGTCGACCAGTGCTTCGCCGGCACGCACGAAGTCGCCGGCGTGCACGCGCAAGTGCTTGCCGTGGGCCACGAGGTGCTCGCGCTCGATGCCGCCTTCGCTGCGAACGATGATCGTCCGCTTGCCGCGCCGCTTTTCACCCAACAGCTCGACCGATCCGTCGATCTCGGCGATCACGGCTGGTTCCTTCGGTTTGCGGGCTTCGAAGATTTCCGTTACCCGCGGCAAGCCGCCGGTGATGTCCTGCGTGCCCGACACCTCGCGAGGCGTCTTGGCCAACAGTGTGCCGGCCGAAATCGTGGTGCCTTCGGTGACCTCAATGTGGGCCTTTTCTGGCAGGTAATAAAAGTCGAGGATTTTGCCGCTGGCATCCTCCAAGACGACTTGTGGGTGCAGGTCACCCTTGTGCTCCATGATCAGCCGGCGTTGGTGACCGCTGGGGTCCTTCTCCAGGCGCATGGTTTCGCCCTGGATCACGTCTTCGTAGCGGACCTTGCCGCCGACCTCGGCCAAAATGGGGATGCTGTGCGGGTCCCATTGACACAGCACGGCGCCAGCCTTCACCTCCTGATTCTCCTCGACCAGCAGGTTCGAGCCGGCCGGAACTTCGTACTTTTCCAGCTCGCGCCCCTTGGGGTCGAGAATCAGGATTTCGCCGTTGCGCGTGAGCACCACCTGCTCGCCGGCGTCGTTCTTGACGAACTTCAGGCGGGTATACTGGACGATGCCACCCTTCTTGGCACGGATTTCGCTTTCTTCGACATCACGGGCCGCCGTGCCACCGATATGGAAGGTCCGCATCGTCAACTGCGTGCCAGGCTCGCCGATGCTCTGGGCGGCGATGATGCCGACGGCCATGCCTTCTTCGACCATCGTGCCAGTCGACAGGTCCATGCCGAAACAGCGGCGGCAGATGCCCAGCGGGGCGTCACAGGTCATCGGGCTGCGGACCTGGATTTTCTCCAGGCCCAAATCCTCGATGCGCCGCGCGATCTCCGCGCTGATCATCTCATTTTCATGAACGATAACATCATCGGTGATCGGGTTGACGATATTTGCCCGGCTCACGCGGCCGCGAATCGAGTCGGCCAGCCGCACTTCCACCTTCTCGCCGCGATAGATGACGCCCTTGGTGATGCCTTGCGTCGTGCCGCAATCTTCCATCGTGATCACGACGTTCTGCGCTACGTCGGCCAGCTTGCGGGTCAGGTAGCCTGAGTCGGCCGTTTTGAGCGCCGTGTCTGCCAGACCCTTGCGTGCACCGTGGGTCGAGCTGAAGTACTCGAGCACGGAGAGACCTTCACGGAAGTTGGCCTTGATGGGAGTCTCGATGATCTTACCCGAGGGCTTGGCCATCAAACCGCGCATGCCGGCCAATTGGCGGATCTGTTCGACGCCGCCGCGGGCACCGGAATGGGCCATGAGGTAGATCGGATTCACGTAGCCCGGCTTGCGAGTATCGTTCTCCAATTCGCTCATCATCTCGGTCGTGATCCGCTCGCGAGCATGCGTCCAACAATCGAGAACCTGATTGTAGCGCTCGCCCTCCGTGATGATGCCGCGCTGGTAGAGCTTATTCTTCTTCATCACTTCGCGCTCGGCGTCGGCGATGATCCTGGCCTTGCTGGGCGGAGTGATCAGGTCGTCGGTGGCAAACGAGAGTCCGCTGCGCGTGCTCTCGCGAAAACCCATCCGGTTCATGTCGTCCAGCAGGTCGATCGTCGCCCGGCGGCCAAGAATCTGGTAACAGTCTGAAATTACCTTGGCCAGCTCGCTGGAGCGCATGGGAATGTTGTAGAACGGCATTCCGTCGGGCAGCACCATGTTGAATAGCACGCGACCCACCGTCGTGTCGATCAACACGCCCGGCTTGGTGGATACTTCGTCGCTCTTGAGGCGGCGGGTCGCGGGGAGCTTGACCTTGATGCGAGCATGCGTATCGACCGCGCCCAGCGAATAGGCCAATTGCACCTCGTTGAGCGACGCGAACACCATGTTCTCGCCCCGGCGACCGGGCAGAGACATCGTCACGTAATAGCAGCCCATCACCACGTCCTGCGAAGGACTGATAATCGGCGTGCCGTTTGACGGGCTGAAGATGTTGTTCGTCGACATCATCAGCGTGTGGGCCTCGACCTGGGCCTCGATCGACAGCGGCAGGTGCACCGCCATCTGGTCACCGTCGAAGTCGGCGTTGAAACCCTTGCAGACCAGCGGGTGCAGCTTGATGGCGTTCCCCTCAACTAGCGTCGGCTCGAAGGCCTGGATGCCCATGCGGTGCAAAGTGGGAGCGCGATTCAAAAGCACCGGGTGATTGCGAATCACCTCTTCCAGAATATCCCACACTTCCTCGTCCTTGCGCTCGAGCATCTTCTTCGCGCTTTTGATCGTGTCGGCGTGGCCCAGGTCCTTGAGACGGCGAATGATGAACGGCTGAAACAGTTCCAGCGCGATCTTCTTCGGCAGCCCGCATTGGTGCAGACGCAGGTAGGGACCCACGACGATCACGCTGCGTGCCGAGTAGTCGACGCGCTTGCCCAGCAGGTTCTCGCGAAAGCGGCCCTGCTTGCCCTTGATCAGGTCGGTCAGCGACTTCAAGGGGCGGTTCGACGAGCCGAGCACGGGGCGCTTGCAGCGATTGTTGTCGAAGAGGGCATCGACCGACTGCTGAAGCATGCGCTTCTCATTGCGGATGATGACTTCAGGCGCATTGAGATCGACGAGCTTCTTGAGC
>CAZUPX010000981.1:0-1917 GCA_964622155.1 uncultured Planctomycetaceae bacterium
GAGTAGAGGCTGGTGCCGCGCCGGCCTGGCGGTGGCAATCAAAGGCCCCCGTGTCTATGCTCAGGAGTCAATCCCGTTCGGTCCCTCCTGGGACGAAGTACAGCAACTTCTGAAGTTGACCGAAGGAGATCGACCAGACAACATCCGGGATCGTGCTCTTTTCCTGCTCCTGGCCGTCTACGGCTTTCGCGCTGGAGAAGTCGTCCGACTCCGGCTGGACGACTTCGACTGGGAGCAGGAGCTGATCACTGTAGCAAGCTCCAAGTCAGGACTGCCCCGGACCTATCCACTCGCAAGCCCGGTCGCCGCGGCAGTCCTTCGTTACTTGCAGGAAGTACGACCGCGCATGCCCTTGCGTGAGGTGTTTCTTTCGCGGCAGGCCCCGATTCGCCCGCTGCACCCGGCTTCCCTCTATGTGATCGTCGCACGGCGTCTGCGGGTGCTGAGCCCTTCACTGCCGCGGTATGGGCCGCATGCCCTGCGCCACGCCTGCGCCACGCACCTGCTGCAACAGGGATTGTCGCTGAAGGAGATCGGTGACCACCTGGGCCACCGCGATCCGGATACCACCCGCATCTACACCAAGGTGGACCTCGCCAGTCTCCGCCAAGTCGCCGACATCGATCTGGGAGGGCTGGTATGAAACTGCAACTGCTGATCGAGCGCTACATCACCTATCGTCAGGCGATGGGGGAGCGTTTCAAGTCCAATGCGTACATCCTCCGAGCCTTTGGTCGCGCTATCGGGCCGCGAACGTGCGTCGCCAGGATTCGAGCCAAAGGCGTGGCCACATTCTTGGCCGGACAAGGGCCCATCACCAACACGTGGCACCGAAGGTACTCCACACTGAAGGGATTCTTCCAATTTGCAGTCAGCCGTGGGCACCTGGACAAGATCCCGCTGCCGACGAAACTGCCCAAGCCTCTCCCAAAACTCGTGCCGTACATATACTCGCGCGAAGAGATTCAGCGTCTGCTCGACGCGATCCCGTCCCATCCGTTCCTCAGTCGCATGGAGTCACCCACGCTGCGTGCGATCTTATTACTGCTGTACGGAGCCGGGTTGCGTCGTGACGAGGCGCTGAACCTGCTGGTCACCGACGTGGACTTGCCCAATAGTCTGCTCACCATCCGAGCCACCAAGTTCTTCAAATCCCGTTTGGTTCCGATCAGCCGTGATCTGACGAAGGTGCTCAGTGACTATGCACGTTGGCGGGAAACGACTCACCCGTCGGCCGATGGCGGGGGCCACTTCTTTCTTGGCAGCAATGGCGAGGCGGTTCACCGATGGACACTGCAAAGGGACTTCACGCGGCTTCGGAAATATGCGGGCGTGCAGCGCACGGATGGCGGCCGTTTTCAGCCTCGGATGCATGACCTCCGGCACACCTTCGCGGTCCACCGGTTGACGGCATGGTATCGGCAGGGAAAGGACGTGCAACGACTCGTTTATCAGCTCTCCGTTTACCTCGGCCACGCTTGCCTGGCCGACACGCAAGTTTACCTGAGCATGACGCCCGAACTGTTGCAGGAAGCTGGGACACGTTTCGAAACCTATGCCTGCGGGAGTGAATGCCATGACTGAAAACACTCGGCTGGGCCCGTGGGTCCGGCGTTTCTTGCTGGAGCATCTCATCGGCGAGCGAAACCTCGCCGTCAACACCCAGCGGAGTTACCGCGACACCCTTCGCTTGCTGTTGCCGTTCACCGCCCGGCGGTTACGGAAGGCGATCGATCGGCTCGATGTCGTGGACCTGTCGGCGGAGCAGGTACGGAAATTCCTAACCGACCTGGAAGAGAATCGCGGTTGTGGCGTAGCCTCGCGCAACCAGCGCCTGGCAGCGATTCATTCCCTGGCCCAGTTCGTCGGCCTGCGCGCTCCCGAATTGGTCGAGTGGTGTGGACAGGTGCGGGCGGT
>CAZUPX010000982.1:0-2838 GCA_964622155.1 uncultured Planctomycetaceae bacterium
GTTATCGCCAAAGAGTATGTAGAGTTTGCCGTCAGGTCCAAAGCGTAAGACACCACCGTCGTGATTTCCCCGCGACGGCTGACCAGCGTCTGGTTGCCAGGCACGCAGCATGATCAAGTTGCGATCGAACGTCAGGGTCGATCCGTTCCAGACGTAACGATCGACACGATTGCCTAGCAAAGCGATCTCGTCGACGTTGGCGGTGTCGACCCCCGTGTTGCTTTCGGTCCAGAAAAGGTAGACCCACCCATTGAGAGTGAACTGCGGATGCAAGGCGATGCCGAGCAGCCCGCGCTCCGACGCTGAGTTAACGTTGAGATCGAGCACCGGGGCTTGCAGGATGCCGTTTACTACTCGTTGCACTCTACCGCTTGCCTTCTCAAGCACTAGAATGTCGCTTGCCCCAATGAACGCCAAGCTTGTTGGCTGCACCAGCCCGGTGACAACGGTGCTAACCATAAGATTGTCATCCAGCATAGTAGGCGAGGCGGCGGCGGCCTGGATGAGAGTGGTGATAGTTGCCGAGTTGTTGCTGGGATCAAAGTCGGTCTCGCTGGCGCTGGCCGTAGCTGTATTGATGATCGATCCGGTCGCCGACGGGGTGACGACAATGGTGATGACAGCAGTTGCGCCCACTGCCAGATTTCCCAACGCGCAGTTTACAGGTCCGGCGCCGTTACATGAGCCTTGAGAGGGCGTCACCGAAACAAAGCTTACCGAGGGCAGGATGTCGCTAATGCTCACATTCGTGGCGAGGGCGGGACCATTGTTGGTTACTGTGATGCGATAGGAAAGGTTAAGGCCAACCTGCCCCGGGTTCGGCGACGCCGATTTGGTCAAGGAAAGATCAACGCTCGAAGGACTGATCACTCTTAGGGTCACCGGAATTGTGTTCATGATCGTCCCGGCCATTCCAGTGATACTGACGGTGTTATTCCCGAGAGGAGTGCTCGCGCTTGTGGTTACAGTCAATGTCGAAATTTTCGACGTTGCGTCGGTGATATTTAAGGAAACAGGATTGAAACTCGCACTGGCCCCCGCCGGCAAACCGGTCGCGCTGAGACCCACCGTTCCAGTGAAGCCGGCCAGCGGAGTGACCGTAACCGAATACACCGCACTATCACCCGGGATCACCGAGCGCGCAGATGGAGTTACGGTTATTGAAAAGTTGGGAGTACTTGATGCCGATGCCGAGGCGACGAAAGTACGATAGATAAAATCTCCCGAGGTATTGCCGTCATTGTTTGCATGATTACCGGCGGCGTAGAAGATCACCGTCCCCACATCTGTCGCGGGCGCCGTCCAATTAAAGGTCCAACTGGCACTGTCCATCTGACCTATGAAAGTGCCTGCCGAATTGTGCTCGATGTACTGACGGGTCCCGCCCGGACCTGCATTGTCGAGTACCTGCGTCAGACCGTCAGTACTCTGCAGGTTGCCCGCCTTCTCGTCTGAAGGATCGAGGGCGGTTAACTGGAAGCCCCAACGGATCCTTGTGTCATCGTCATTGGTATTGGTTACGGTGATTGTATAAGTCTGACCTGGAACATAAGTCGGGGGCGTGGATATTGAGATCTGGCCCACGGGCGGATCACCGACCGGCACATGGCATTCGGCGCACGCTTCCGGCTCCTCTCTCGGAGCGCCGGTATAACCGGGCGGCGGACCGTTGGAAAAGGCGTGCACCGGTGGGTTGGTATTGCTTGACAGTAAGAATCCAACGAAAGCGGCCAGGAGAGACGGAAGTATTATCAGTCGGGCTTTTTCGAATTTGCGCGTTGAGAAAGTGCCAGACATCGCGACGATTGTAGTCCAAACTCGATCGGAGTGCTTAAAAAATAGCCTAGCGAAGATCGCCAGGCTATTCCATTCTCTAATCGTGACCAGAACAGCGACCCCTTAGACGAAGCCCAGATTTGGCGTCGGGAAGCGTCCAATCAGCGGAAACACGGCCGGTAGATCGCTGGGAGACAATCCATACCAGGTCGCCAGCGTTGCCGCATATTGTTCTACCGAGGTCGTCGGTATCCAACGGCCACGCGGACTCGTACCACCATCGGTATCATTTGGTCCGCCAAGGGCTAACGTCGGATACGTCCCATACAAAGTATTGCCAGCCACCGCGCCTCCGAGAACCAAATGGTGGTTGCCCCAGGCGTGATCACTGCCGGCCGCGGCGCCCGAGCCCGCTGGTTGAAGTGTGCGACTGAAATCTGAAAGGGTAAACGTCGTCACTTCGTTCTGCCGTCCCAACTCGACGGTTGCATCATAGAAAGCCTTCATCGCCTGGCTGACCTGCAGCAACAACGCATCCTGTCCACCGCCGCGTTGGTTGGAATGCGTGTCAAAGCCACCAATCTGGGCGAAGAAAATCTGACGCTTCATGTTGATGCCGGCTGCCGGGTCAGTGCATGCCCTAATCAGACGCGCTATCTGCAAGAGCTGGCGACCAAGCGACGTGTTTGGGAAAGGGGTCACCGGGATGAAGGGAACGATATTAGTGAGGGCGATGTCAGTCTGAATGGCGCTCGTGCGCGTGTCGCTGGCAGCCTTCACGAGTTTGAAGTTGTTGTCGAGAGTGCGTAGCTCGTCGAAGGAGACCGTGCGAGCGGCGTTGTCACTTGCGGAAGCACCAGCCCCGTTATTGAGCTGAAGTACGTTGGCTAGAGTGGTGTTTGAATCGGCAATGGCGAGCTGACGAGTGTCGATTCCAGTCAGGAGCAGATTGATTCCAGCGATGGAGACATTCTGCGGGAAAGTGGCTAGCCCGTTCAGCGAACTTGTTAGATCTGAAACTCGCCCGCCCCAACCCGTTTGGCTAACCACGTTGGCGATCGC
>CAZUPX010000983.1:0-2206 GCA_964622155.1 uncultured Planctomycetaceae bacterium
GCGTTGCCCATCACAGGCTCCATGATCACGCCGGCCGTTTCATGGCCATGCTTGGCCAGGCACCGCTCGAGCGCGTCCAGGTCATTCCACTCGACGACGACCACGTCGGCGATTCCGTCGGTCATGCCGGTCGTGCCCGGAATTGCCGGCCCAAATCCCTCCGCTGACAGGTCGGCCAACGGAGCATGATAGCGATTGAAGACCGCCTCGCTCCAACCGTGATAGTGACCCTCGAACATAATCAGCTTCCGTCGGCCGGTGTACGATCGGGCGAGCCGGACGGCCGAGGCGCATGCCTCGGTGCCTGAATTCGCAAATCGCATCAGCTCCATGCTCGGATAGAGCTGCTTGATCTTCTCGGCCACGCGGATCGTGATTTCGGTCGGAAAGCCGAGCTGGCTGCCGCGCTCGGTGATCTGTCGAGTAACGGAGTCGATCACGCGCATGGGACAATGGCCGAACAGCAACGGGCCGAACGCCATGTTGAGGTCGAGATACTCGTTGCCGTCTACGTCCCAAACCCGCGAGCCTTCGCCGCGATCGGCGACCAGCGGGAGATGGTAGGGCAGGACACGCATGGTGCTCGAGTCGCCGCCAGCGATACTTTGGCGCCCGCGTTCGAGCATTGCGGCTGACGCCGAGGAGGCCTTCGACGCAAAGGTGGTTGGAGAAGTTAGCGTGGTGTTCGTCGTATGCATGTCAGTCCTCATCCAATCGTTACCTTCTGGAGAGTCTCCAAGTTGTTTTGCTCGCGCGATGCAAGGTCGCCGAAGAGCCTCGCCAACTCATAAGGGTGCGGCGAGCGGCCGGCGACAACGAGTCGGCCGGTATTAATGGCGTCCTCCAGCGCCAGTTGACCCCGCGCAAGGTCGGCGAACGTCGACGACGTCAAGTAGCACGCCGTCGCGCCGCGCCCCTGCAAGCCGGGTCCCGCCTCGATGACCTTTCCCCGCTCAACGTTCAAATGCCACTGACCGCCGCCGGGGCCCGTGACGCACAAATCGACACAACTGGCCCCATTCAACTCGTCGCAGGTTCCGCTGGATCGTTCCAGCCACGGGGCCAACTGCTCTGCCACCGTGTAGGTCGGCACGACAGGCGCTTCGCGCGGCCAGCCAAAGTTTGAGCTGATGGCGAAACGCACGAGCCGAAGCATCACATCGTGGTCGATCTGGGGGCACGGCAGATGCGGAAGTTTGGATTGCGTGTTGGTCGAGTCAAACTCGGGATCGTCGCTCCAGTACGAGCGGTACACACCCATCTGATCGCGAAACGACTCCAAGTAATCGTCGTTGACGCCAGCGCGTAGGGGCTGCTGACCCGTGGCCAGCTCAGCGAGTTCTGCTGTCATGGCCTCGCGCATCGAACGCGTGGTGGCCGGAGTCGGATTGGTCAGATGATAGGTTTGGCCGTGGCACTGCGGATGCGAGATCAGGTGCGTGATGGCTGCCGACACCCAATCGACGCTCACCAGGTTCTTACGCTCGTCGCCATGGAGATCCAATTTGCCCAGCCAGTCGCTGCGCAAGATCGTGTCCCAAGACACGCTTTGCAACAGCGAATAGACCAGTCGCAGCGGAGTGTAAAAACCGTGATAGGATGTGGTGTAGCCCGACTGCGAATCGCCCACAATGATCGCGGGTCGATAAATGGTGACTTGATCGAAAGCAGTCGAGGCCAGGACTTCGGTCTCGGCAGCGAGCTTTGATTCCTCGTAGGCGTTGCCAAGTTCCTGTCCGACATTGAGCTCGGTCTCCAGGATCCGCCCGCGCCGCAAGCCGCACACGTACGCGGTCGAGACGTGATGCAGTTGGCGAATTCCCAGCCGAGCACACAGCTCGATGACGTTTCGCGTGCCTTCCAGATTCGAGCGCCACGGCTCGCCGCTTGCCTCGTCGGCCTGGAAGCTCAACGAAGCCGCCGAGTGGATCATGGTGTGGCAATTCCGTGCGACCCAATCGCGATTGCGCTCGCTCAAGCCAAGATTCGCCTCGGCAATATCCCCTTCGAGCACGACAGGGCGTACGAGCGACCGGCCCAATTGGTCTTCCCAGCGCGCCATGGCCGTCTCGATTCGCCGCGAGGCGGACTCGAACCGGCTGGCGCGTACAACGACCGCCAGCGGCAATTCGGCCAGCGTCAAGTCGCGCAGCAGGTACCGGCCCAGGAGGCCCGTCGCGCCAGTTAGCAGGAAATACGCCATTGT
>CAZUPX010000984.1:0-1648 GCA_964622155.1 uncultured Planctomycetaceae bacterium
GTCGAGATCGTCGGTATTGTCGGCCGATCCTTGCCGTCGCACCGCGTGAGGACTTAGCCTATGTTGCGCAGTTGGGAGATAATTCCCACAATTTTCGACCCCGCCGCCTGCATTGTCCCTGAGTTTAGCGTAGTGAAAACTCACTTTGGCGATGTAGTGGAAACCTAGCCGCTTGCAATTGCTCTGCCCTCTTGGCCATGCTGGCGCCAAGGAGGCAGGGATGTTTTTGCGCCGCTATCAACGGACCAAACAAGGCAAGACCCATACCTACTATGCTCTCGTCGAGAGCGTTCGCACCGATGCCGGTCCGCGGCAACGCGTCGTCGCTCACCTCGGCGAACTCAATCACGATCAAGAACGCCGCTGGCAACGCACCGTCGTCTTTCACAACCGCCAGGGCGACGCCCAGCAACTTCGACTCTTCCCGGATGACGAACACGTTGCCTTGCCCGATGATCCCGACGTGGTTCGCGTTCGCCTGGACCGTGTCGCCTGGACCAACGCCCGCCGCTTCGGTGATGTCTGGCTGGCACGCTGGCTCTGGCAATTCCTCGGCCTTGACGACCTCGTCAACCGCCATGTGCCCCAAGGCAAAGAAACCGTGCGGCCCGCCGACATCGTCGCCATCGAAGTCATCAATCGCCTGTGTCAGCCCCGCAGCGAGTTCGCCCTTGCCGAGCATTGGTATCGGTCCACGGTACTCGAGGATCTGCTCGGCGTGCCCGACGCCGCCGTCACCAAGGACCGCCTGTATCGCACGCTCGACCAGTTGCTCAAGGGCCAGGACAAAATCGAAACCGCTATCAAGGAACGGCTCGGCACGCTCTTTCAGCTCGACTACGATCTGCTGCTGTACGATCTGACCAGCACCTACTTCGAAGGTCTGGCGGAGGACAACGAACTGGCCCAGCGTGGCTACTCCCGCGACCACCGCGGCGATTGCAAGCAAGTCATCGTCGCCCTGGTGTTGTCGCGCGAGGGCTTCCCCTTGGCCCATCGCACCTGGACCGGCAACACGCAGGACCTGCAAACCGTCAAGACCATCGTCACCGACATCGAGGCCCGCTTCGGCAAATCGGGCCGCGTTTGGGTCATGGACCGCGGCATGATCGGCAAGGACGCGCTCGCCTTTCTCGGCCAGTCCGGCCGACGCTACTTGCTATCCACGCGCCGATCGGCCCTGGCCAAATTCCAGTCCTCCTTGGAGAGCCGCCGCGGCTGGGATCGTCTCCCCGACAACCCCGAGGTCGAAGTCAAACTCCTCAAACGCCGCCAGATCCATTACTTGCTGGCCCGCAGCCAATCCCGCCGCCACAAGGAACGGGCCATGCGTCGCCGCCAACGCCGGGCCTTCGCCAAGAGCCTCAAAAAGCTCAAGAAACGCATCGCCACGGGACGCCTGAAAAAACGCGACAAGATCCTCGAAGCCATCGGCCGACTCAAGGGCCGCTATCCCAAGGCTCACTCCTTCGTTGACATCCATGTCAGTGACAGCCAAGTGTCGCTCACTTACACCTGGCGCGTCGCCAAGTTCAAAGCAGCTCTGGCTCGCGACGGCGCCTACCTGCTTCGCAGCAACCAGGCCGGCTGGTCCGCCCAGGAGTTTTGGGAAACGTACATCCAACTCACCGTGGTCGAGAAAGCCTTC
>CAZUPX010000985.1:0-3324 GCA_964622155.1 uncultured Planctomycetaceae bacterium
AGACTACCTGCTGGTCGGAGCCGCATACACCGTGCGCGACGGTGACGAGTTGCGAGACGTATTGCAATCGCTGCTCCAAACCGATTGGCACGAAGACCGCCTGGCCGAGACCCGCAGACGCTTCGCCGAGTCGTTCCTGCACCGTCAGGATCGACCGGCTGCCAAGCGAACCGTGGAGTTTCTGGAGAACCTGGTGCACGAGGGCGTGGTGGAGCCGGCACAGGGCAGGTAACATCAAGTTTTGAGCATGAGTTCGACGACACATCGCGGTTGCTACTCTCGCAATTCTTGTCTTTAGTTTCTCAGGGTCGCAGGCATGACGATTGGTATTGGTTTGATTGGTTACGGTCATTGGGGACCGAACTACGCACGCGTTTTCAACGAGCTGGCCGATTCACGCCTGGTGGCTATTTGCGAGTCCTCGAAAGATCGACTAAGTGCGGCCGCCAGCCGGCACAAGGATGTAGCCTTGACCGCCAGCGCCGCTGAGCTGTTGGCTAATTCCAAAGTCGACGCGGTGGTGATTGCTACTCCGGCCTCAACGCACCTGGACCTGGCACGCGCGGCCCTGGAAGCCGGCCGCGACGTCCTTCTGGAAAAGCCGATGGCCCTGGTGGCCGATGACTGCCGCCGACTGGGCGAAATGGCCACGCGCGGAAATCGCATTCTGATGATCGGTCACACCTTCCTGTACAACCAGGCCGTGCGGAAGGTGAAGGAGTGCATGAACCAGTTTTACCTGGGTCGCTTGTATTACTTGCACACCACTCGGACCAACCTGGGGCCCATTCGTCACGACGTCGGGGCCATCTGGGACCTGGCGCCGCACGACGTGTCGATCTTCGATTACCTGATGGGAGCCATGCCCACTTGGGCCAGCGCCACCGGCACTAAGGTCTTGAGCCGCGACCGCGAGGACGTGGGATTCGTCACGCTCGGCTATCCGGGCGAAGTGATCGCGAACATCCACGTTAGTTGGGCCGATCCGAACAAAGTTCGCGAGCTGGTCGTGGTCGGGAGCAACCGGCGAATCGTGTTCGACGACCTGAACGCCGTCGAGCCGGTGCGAATCTTCGAGAAGGGAGTGGCAGTCTCATCGGCCGACATGGACGATTTTGGCAACTTCAAGCTGGCCATGCGCGACGGTGACATCGTCAGCCCCAAAATTCCGGCCGCCGAACCGCTCAAATCGTTGTGTTCCGAGTTCGTTCAATGCGTCGCCAACCGCAAAGCGCCCCTAAGCGATGCCGCCACGGGAGCCCGCGTGGTGCAAGTGATGGAAGCAATCTCCAAGTCTCTTGCCCTAGATGGAGCACCGGTCCAGGTCTAACAGTGATTCGACCGTGACGCCTCCGACCATCAACCCTCTGACTCGAATTGCATGCCGGTTGAGGCAGCCTTGAAAAAACGCGTTTACGTCATGGGGAAGGGAACCCTGGCCATTCGCGTTGCGGACTGGTTCAGGAATAATCCGCCCTACGATCTGGCTGGCGTGGTGCCGGTAATTCCCGAGCCGAAATGGACCGATTCGCTATCCGTTTGGGCGTTAGGACAGGGTGTGCAAGTCATCGAGTCCGGCCATTACCGCGACATCGACATGGACGACCCGGCAACGAAACCGGACCTGGTCTTTTCGGTGTTCTACGACAAAATCATCCAGGAGCGGTTCATCGATCGGTGTGGATGCGTGCTGAATTTGCACAACGGGCCCTTGCCCCGATATCGAGGGGTGTCGCCCATCAACTGGGCGCTGAAAAATAACGAATCGTGCCACGGTGTGACGATTCACAAAATCACCCCCGGCATCGACGACGGACCGATCGTGGCTCAATTCCAATATTCGATCTATCCCGAGGTCGACGAAGTGATCGACGTGTACAAGCGGGCCCTCGAATACGGTTGGGTGTTGTTTCAACAAACGATGCCAATTCTCGATCGCATTACGCCGCGAGCGCAAGACGAGTCGGCGGCCACGTATTACAACGCAGGCGACAATGCTTCGTTGGGTGACAGGCGCGACTTTACCCGTCAAAAGTCGTCCGAGCAGAATGCATCGGGCACGCACGCACAAGCGCCGCGACAATGATTGTGCAATCGATCGCTCTTCGGGAGCCTAAGTAGATGATCACAAGTGTTCCGTTTCTCGATTTGCAGGCGCAGCATCGCGCGCTATCGGCCGAGTTGAGCCAGGCGATGCAAGCCGTCCTGAGCCGCTGCGACTTCATTCTTGGAGAGTCCGTGCCTGCATTCGAGAAGGCGTTCGCTGGATTTATTGGCGCCGAGTACGTGCTGGGGATCAGCAACGGACTGGACGCCTTGCGTTTGGCCCTCATGGCCTTGGACATCGGGCCGGGGGACGAGGTGATCCTGCAAGCCAATACGTACATTGCCACGGCGCTGGCGGTCAGCTCGGTCGGCGCGCGGCCGGTGCTGGTGGATTGCGAGGCCGATACCTATCGCATCGCCGTCACCCAGATCGATTCGGCCATCACGCCGCGGACCCGTGCCATCATGCCGGTTCATTTGACGGGGATGGCGGCCGACATGGACCCGATCATGGAGTTGGCCCGTCGCCGCAACCTGCACGTGATCGAGGATGCCGCCCAGGCCCAGGGCACGCGATACAAGGGCCGCCCTTGCGGCGCTATTGGCCGCATCGGCTGCTTCAGTTTTTACCCAGGCAAGGACCTGGGCGCATGCGGCGAAGCCGGGGCCATCACCACCAACGATGAAGGCATCGCGCGGTTCTGCAAGATGGTGCGCGACCACGGCCAATCCAAGAAGTACTTCCACGATATCGAAGGCTACAACGGCCGCTTGGACGCGATTCAGGCTGGCCTGCTGAGCGTGAAGCTGCGCCATCTGGCGAAATGGAATGAATCACGCCGGGCCCACGCACAGCGCTACAACGAAATGCTGAAGCCGGTGGCCGATGCGGTTGTTCCGGTGCTGCATCCCGAATGGGCACGTTCGGTCTATCACCTCTACGTCGTTCGCGTCTCCGATCGCGACCAGCTCATGAAGGACCTATCCGCGGCAGGGATTGCAACTGGTATCCATTATCCAATTCCGTTGCACCAGTTGAAGGCCTACGATTCTCTGGGTTACCAGACCGGAGAGTTCCCAGTGGCGGAGAAGGTTGCTGGCAGCATCGTGTCGCTTCCCATGTTTGCGGAGCTAACCGAGGAGCAGCAACGCCGCGTGTGCGACCGCGTCGCGGAATTTGTCAGCACGCAATTGTCTAGTGCGTCGCGTTAAGGTTTTTTCTCAGCAGAAGCACATCACGCCCAGAAGGCCTCGGGGCCATGGGTGGGTTTTCACGTC
>CAZUPX010000986.1:0-4402 GCA_964622155.1 uncultured Planctomycetaceae bacterium
AACAAAGCGCCACCCATGTCCTGAACCAAAAGCGCCACCTATGTCCTGACTGCGCCTTTTCGTATCCTAACCCCTAGTCCCCAACCCCTAACCCCTGCTACAGCTTTTTGATCCGGATATCCTTGTACCACGCTTCGCCCGGCTTGCCGGCGTGGATCTGTAGCCCGATGATGCCGGTTTGTTCGATGCTCTGGTCCGGCTCGGTGTAGTCCACCATGTGCACGTCGTTGATCCACAGTTGAATGTGGCGCCCCTGGCAGCGGATGGTGTAGTCGTTCCAGTCGTCCCGTTTGAGCACGCGCTCGATCACGGTCGGGTCGGCCTTGGCCAGAATTTTGTTGCGCCGCGACTCGTCGTATAGCGAGCCCCACCAGCCGTCTCCCAAGTCGGCCTGGTAGCCTTTGACCTCGTGATGATTGGGGATTCTGCGACTGCGAAATTGCGCGCCGGCATTGGCCCCCTTGCCGACAATTTTGAACTTCAGCCGCAACTCGAAGTCGCCGTATTCTTCGCGCGTACACAAGAATTCATTGCGTGCGATCGGCTCAGAGAGCGTGCCGCCCACGACGGCGCCGTCTTCGACGTGGAATAGCTTCAGATTTCCTTCCCAGCCGTCGAGCGACTTGCCGTCAAACAACGATTGATAGCCGGCCTCGTCGGCCGCCGGCGACAGGATTGGGCCCATGACGACGGTCAATAACAGCAAGAATCGTTTCATGGTGCGGGTCTCCGGCGTACAACCAACTTGTATGACTCGTCGCGATTGAGCATATCTCTCGGCCACGCATCGTTCCAGGGGTGACATCGCAACCGCGTCGGCCGCCGGCGCCTGGTGAACAGCCGGCACCGGGCCTATGATACAAGCCCTTCGGTTGCCAGCATGATAAACAGGTATTCACCATGAGCACGTTTGAGATCCTGACGCGCAGCTATGACTTCAATCGCGCTCGCACGTTGGACCTGCTGGCCACCATCGAAAAGGAGTCCGATGCGCCGGCCATCCTCGCGTGGCGGCCAGGGCCCGGCCGAGCGCACATCGGCTGGCAACTAATGCACATCGGGATTACCGAAGAGATTTTCGCCACCGAGCGTCTGGCACCCGACAAACCGCCCAAGTGGACGGAGCTGTGGCCGCGGTTTCGTGGCGGCAGCACGCCCGACGATGACGTGCCCAACGCGGCCACGATTCGCGAGGTGCTAACCGAGTCGCGCAGGCGGCTGGTCGCAACGTTGGCCACGTACTCCGACGACCGCCTGGGCGAAATCCCCCCGCCATTGGCGCAGCGCAAGTTAACGATGCTCGACGTACTACACATCCTGGGCTGGCACGAAGCCCACCACCACGGCCAGGCCCACGCAACCCTCAACTCCTATCGGGCACGGGCGAGGTAGATTCGCCGCCCGAGGCTCGATTGACGGGGCCGGCCCTGGGGGGGTACAGTGATCTGAGCGTCCTCTCCGGTGCAGAGCCCTACGACCCATGCTGCGATCATCGCTTCATCGCCTGACGACCCTCGTGCTGCTGGCGACCTATGTCACGGCCACCACGCTCGGTGGGTTGTTGCACGATCACGGCGAATGCGGCGGACATGAGCATGTGGCAGCTTGCCAACATTCAGGTTCGGACCACGACTGTGGCGATCACGGGCACCGCGACGCGGCAACCGAGCCAGGTCTGACGGCACAAATCCCGAATAGTGCTCTGCTCGACGACGACTGCGCGGTCTGCCGATTCATCGCTCAGCGGACCATGCCGGTCGTCAACAGCACGATTGGCGTCGTCTGCCAGTTGTGCGTGGAGTTGCAAGTCGAACACGCTTCAGAGCCTTCACTCGCTCTTGAGGGCACGACTCATTCGCGCGCCCCTCCCCTGGCGCGAGTCTAGCTTGCCGGTTGACCTGCTCGCGCGCGCTCGAGCGCTCAGGCGTTAGCGTCCGCACGCGCTGAAGTCTTCCGGCCCCCCGTTCGAAGCCTTTTGGGCTGCGCTTGCGCGCGGTCTCGTCGCAGGGGAGACCAATTACCATGCGTTTCGTTCGTAAGGCATTTACCTTGGTCGAGCTGCTGGTCGTGATTGCGATCATTGGCGTGCTGGTGGCGATGCTGCTGCCGGCCATTCAAGCGGCGCGCGAGACCGCGCGGCGCGGCCAATGCGGCAACAACCTCAAGCAAATGGGCCTGGCCCTGCACAATTTTCACGACGTGCGCAAGCAGTTTCCGTCGGCCTACCAGGCGACCCCCGGCGGCGTAATGGGCGCGGCCGACGCCAACGGCGATGCCGGGCCCGGGTGGACGTGCCTGTTTCAGATTCTGCCCTACCTGGAAGAAGCCAACACGCGACAGGCCTTCAATCAAAACCTGCCCTGCTGGGATCCGGCCAACGCGGTCCCCGCCAAACAACGCCTGGCCACGTACGTCTGCCCTTCGGTGACCGATGGCAGCATCACGTATCAGGTCAAGGATGCCGGCGGCGTCACGTTGGCCGAGTTTTCGCGCAGCCACTACGTGGCCAACTCGGGCCAGCTCGATTTGTGGGACAATCCCGCCGCGGACTTGTCGTCTTTCGCAAACGGTCCGTTGTATCGCAATAGCCGGACCCGGATGAAGGACGTTGTCGATGGCTTGTCGCACACCGTCTTTCTCGGAGAACGCACGCCGCTGCGCAGCGACGCGACTTGGGTGGGCATTGTCCCCGGGTCGGTGACGTGCCCGGGAGCTTTTTTTCCGAACGCGGATTGCGATGGCGCGGGCCCGCAAATCAACGTTCACAGCGGTCCTGGCGAATTCGAAAATCCTCCGGTCATCGAACCTCCCAACAATTCGTCTGGCTACGTCGACGAAATGCACAGCGAGCATCCGGGAGGATGCAACGTGTTGTTTGGAGACGGCAGCGTGAGATTTGTTCTGGAGACGATCAATCCCGTAGTGTGGGCTGCCTGGGCGACTCGCGCCGGTGGAGAGATCATCGACGACTCGAATTAGACGTTACGTCGCGCGCCCGTCACGAATGCGACTTACGTCCGGAGATTACGGACCTTGAGAAAGTCGAAATCAGCCGCGACTCTTTGCCAACGATCTCGCCTCGCAATCATACTCTTGGCCGTCGTTTACCTGGCTGGTTGCGGCCGGCAGCCGCAGGTGAGCCCCGCGAACCGCCGTCTCGTTGAGTCGCTCAAGACGGCCGTGATGGCCAAAAACACTGTCTGGCTCGACCAGAACGCGCGGATCATCGCCGAGCGTCATCGCCAGGGTACGCTCTCGGATACCGAGTTCTCGGCCTTCGAATCGATCATTCACCAGGCCCAGTCCAGCAACTGGTCGGCCGCGCAGGACGAAGTCATCGCACTGTCGAAAGCACAGTCGGCCGCGCCCTGACGGACGCCGTCGGTGGTATGCGCTGGAACCAGCGAAATTTCGTCAACGTCCCCGCGCTGTTTGCAAATTGTGCAACCAACGAGCGGTGCGTATTTTCTGGGGCCGAGCACAAATTGCCCCCACTTTTGTCAGGCGCGCTTGGAAGTTGCCCCCGGCGCGCTATAATCGCTTGGCTCGGCCGTGCTCACCCGACGAGCCGGAAGAGGCTCTCATTTCCTTCGAACCCCCTCCTAATAAAACCCTTTGCCGATGACCACGACCATCAAACCGGCCACGCTGGCCGAACTTCGCTCGAGCGGCTGGACTTCGAAATCAGTCAAACGCGAGATTTACGACAACTTCATGCTGATGCTGAGCCGCGGCGACGAGCTGTTTCCCGGCATCATTGGCTACGAAGACACCGTCGTTCCCGAGATCAATCTGGCGCTGATCGCCCAGCACGACCTGCTGTTCCTCGGTGAAAAGGGGCAGGCCAAAAGCCGGCTCATGCGATCGCTGGTCCGATTTCTCGACGACGAAATTCCGTACATCGACATCGCCGAAGCACCGCTGCACGACGATCCCTACCAGCCCATCACGCGCGTGTGCAAGCAATTGGTAGCCAGTCTGCCGGAAGATGAAGTGCCAATTGGCTGGTGGCCGCGCCACCAGCGATACGCCGAACGGTTGGCGCCGGGCACGAAGTTTGCCGACATCATCGGCGAGATCGACCCGGCGAAATTGGCTTCTGGCGTGAGCATGGGGGCCGAGGACGCCCTTCACTTCGGCCTGATCCCGCGCATGCACCGCGGCATTTTTGCCATCAACGAGCTACCGGAACTGGACGAGCTGGTGCAAGTCGGCCTGTTCAACATCCTCGAAGAGCGCGACGTGCAGATTCGCGGCTATCCCGTGCAGTTCGATATCGACGTGCTGAGTTTGTTCTCGGCCAACCCGGACACCTACAACCGCAGCGGCAAAGTGATTCCGCAGCGCAAGGACCGCATCGGTTCGGTGATCCACACGCACTACCCGCGCGAGCGCGATCTGG
>CAZUPX010000987.1:0-3179 GCA_964622155.1 uncultured Planctomycetaceae bacterium
GCATCGATTCTGGGCGGTTGGGTAGCAGAACGTCGCTTTCGTAACAAGGCACGGCGGACCAGGGGTGGCCAAGGACTCGTTGGGTTTACTGATCGGGCCATGGCGCTGCGGGGACGATATCAAGGCAAGTTGTATCGAGCCAGCCTGCGCAAAACTGGCACGATCCGAGTCGGCAAGAAGTTCTATACGTCCCCGTCCGCTGCTGCCAAAGCCGTTGTAAAACGGGCCGTGAATGGCTGGGCATTCTGGCACTACCGCGACCGAACCGGCACTTGGCGCCCGCTGAGCACGATCAAGAAGTAGCTCCGGCCAAGGAGAGTGCCGGACGCTGGTCATACATCGCCGGCCGGCGATTGCGTCACGTCCGTCACAAGGCGTCACGGGTCTGCAATTGCGAGTCTCCGACAAGTGACGGTCGTGACGCTGGTGACCAACCCAGAACCCATCTTCAGGCCCTTTTGCGCCTAGCCGGTGGGTTTTGACCCTACTTCAGAGTTCATCGGCCCGAACTCCTTGCCGCGCCCATTTCGCGCAGGCCATCATTGGATCAGGATGGTCCGATTCCTGCTGCATACATTCTTAAGTTCATTTTCATAAACGCTTTACGAACAAACGCAGAACACTCACAGATGAATATGCCGGCAAGTTTGCCGGCGAGAAAAAATGGATAATTGACAGCAGGTCGTTCTGCCGGTAAAGTCACATAAGTTCGTGGCTTCGCCCTTGAGGTCCAAATGGTCGCTGGTCATACCACTTCTCGCCTTTTCCCCAACGACCGGTCAGAGGCGGCCGCAACCACGGTGGGTTTTCGCTTCGGCGCAAAGGGAACGCACACCAGCCGCACCATCATGCTAGCAGAGTTGTCAGCGCTGCTCGAAGCAACGAGGCAGGCAGCAAAGCGAGACGACTACACGTCAGCCATCGTTGAGTTGAACTGCTTGGCAAAACCAACCGCCGCGAGTCGGCGGCTGACCAATCAACGAATCGGAGAGCTGTATTCGCTCGACTTTGGCCTCCCGATCTTTCGTGTCTTTCGCCGTCTATGGAACACCGAGAGTACGGGGCGTCCACTTCTGGCCATTCAGTGCGCGATTGCTCGCGATCCGCTCTTGGCAGCAACTGTACCTGCCATTCTGGCGATTCCTGTTGGCGATGAGCTGTCGCGAGACGAGATGGCCGCCGCCGTTCGCGATGCGGTTGGTGAGCGGCTCAACGAGAGCACGGTCGCCAAGGTTGTGCGCAACGCCGCAAGCTCGTGGACTCAGGCCGGGCATCTAGTTGGTCGCACCTTTAAGAAGCGACAAAAGGTCGAAGCGACAACGACCTCTATTGCGTTCGGCCTTTACCTAGGGCATGCGGTCGGATTTCGAGGCGCCGACCTATTCGGTTCGGCGTGGATCGCCATGCTCGATTGCACGCCAGGCCAGGCACGCCAACTTGCTGTCGAAGCAAAGCGCATGGGACTACTCGATCTTCGCCTCGCAGGCGACGTGATCGAGATCAATCTGGATCGGCTCGATCCGGCCAAATCTTAGGACACGATCATGTCACGCATTGAAGAACTTGCGGAGCGCTACGGCCAACACATCGCAACGCCGTGGCAGCGCACCGTGGCGGGCGCGCAGCGGGTGATCATGGTGGTCTATGAGAAGGATCTCGAACGGACGCTGCGGGCGCGAAAGATCGCGTTCGAGACCGCCACCAAAGAAGCCGGCCACGACTGGCACGAGGTCGATGTGACAAATGCGTTTTCCGAATGGATGGCCGGCGACGATTACCGCGAGCAGTATTTCGAGTCACCCGAGGACTTGCAGCTAAAGCTGGATGCCGAGTTGCCAGAATTTGTGGCCGACCGGATTCGGGCAGCGTTGAGCGACGCAAGGGTATCTGACTCGTCGGTTGTGGCCCTGTTCGGGGTCGGAGCGTTGTTCGGCCTCACTCGCGTGTCTCAGATTCTCAAGGCCGTCGAGCCGGACATTCGTGGTCGGCTCGTCGTTTTCTTTCCCGGCCAATTGGAAAAGAACGGTTACCGTCTGCTCGATGGCAGGGCCGGTTGGAACTATCTAGCTGTACCGATCACTTTGCACGGCGTAGGGGTCACAGAATGAAAATCGGCGATATTCTTCAGCGGGATCCTGCGGCCCATGGGTTGGTGAATCAGGGCCAGGCTCGCATTACGGACCGCGCGGGCGAGAAGGAGCTCCAGGAGCTGCGGGGCGAATTGTCCACGTTCGTTTGCGAGGGGCAATTTGCCGATGGCATCCAGAGAATCCTGCGATCGTTTCTCGACAACGTCGGCCGCACGAGCCAGAAGGGAGCCTGGGTTAGCGGCTTCTACGGCAGTGGTAAGTCACACATACTGAAAATGGCTTGCCATCTGTGGCAAAACACCGAGTTTCCCGACGGCGCCACGGCACGGTCGCTGGTGCCTCATATCCCCGAGGAAATCCAAGAGCTCCTTCGAGAGCTTGATATCGCTGGCCGACGTGCCGGCGGCGTGTTGGCCGCGGCCGGTGCGATGCCCAGCGGCTCGAATGACAACGTGCGGTTGACGATCCTCGGTGTGATTCTCCGCGCGGTCGATCTTCCCAGTTCCTACCCGCAGGCGCGGCTTTGCCTATGGCTTCACGAGCAAGGCTTGTTGGACCAGGTGAAGTCTCAGGTTGAGGCTGCCGGCAAGACATTCGACCGAGAGATCAACGACATGTACGTGAGTCCGGTGATCGCGCCGGCCATTCGCAAGTGCTCGCCCGAATTTGCGGCGACCGATGCTGACGCCAAGAAGTCGCTGCGGGCTCAGTTTCCCCCCCAGGCAGGCGACATCACCACCGAGGACTTTCTGCGCACCGCCAAAGACGCCCTCGCGCTGGCCGGCAAGGAAGGCAGCATTCCATGCACGCTCTTGGTGCTCGACGAGCTGCAGCAGTATATCGGCGATTCCCATGACCGGTCGGTCCTGGTGACCGAAACCATCGAGGCCATCTCGAAGCAACTCGACAGCCGCGTCATCGTTGTCGGCGCTGGGCAAAGTGCGCTCACCGAGGTTCGCCAACTTCAAAAACTGATGGATCGCTGCACAATCCGTGTGCCGCTGTCGGACGCTGACGTGGAGACGGTCATTCGCAAGGTTCTCTTGCAGAAGAAGCCGACTTCGGTCGACGCCGTGCGCAAGTTGCTGC
>CAZUPX010000988.1:0-3269 GCA_964622155.1 uncultured Planctomycetaceae bacterium
GAGCGCGTCTCGATCGGCACCCGCGTGGGCGGCTTTTATGCGACCAAGGATTACTCCTACCGTTCGCGCCGCGCGGCGGGCGACGGCTGGGTGTTGGTCGGCGACGCATTTGGATTTCTCGATCCGCTGTATTCCTCGGGCGTGCTGTTGGCGCTCAAATCGGGCTCGCTCGCCGCCGACGCAGTGTCGGAGGGACTGACCAAGGGCGACACCTCGGCTGCACAACTAGGGAAGTGGACCGGGGATTTTTCAAAAGGCATGGACCGCATGCGCCGCCTGGTCTGCGAGTTCTACAACGGCTTCAGCTTCGGTCGGTTCGTCAAGGAGTATCCCCAGTTCAAAGGGCACCTGACCGACCTGTTGATCGGCGACCTGTTCGAAGACAAGGTCGACGAAGTGATCGGCCCGATGGAAGCCACCAAGGCCGGCGGCTCGTACGTCTACGCGAGCATCCCAGAGTAGGTCCGGCAGGCGACCAGGGGGCGTCACGCTTTCTCATCGCCGGGCACTTTCAGCCGCGCTTGCCACTCTTGCAGCCATTGCAAAGCCGCCAGCGGAGTCGTGGAGTCGAGGTTCATCGCTCGCAAGGCAGCCACGGCCGGCGCTTCTTCGGCGGCGAACAGTGTGAGTTGCAAATCGGCCGTTTTGATTTTTCGAGCCCGGCGGGCCAGCCTGGTCTGGCCCTGCTCGTCGAGCTGTTCGTTTTCCAACTGCGCCAGAATCTGCTTGGCCCGCTCAACGACCGCCGTGGGCACACCAGCCAGGCGGGCCACGTGAATGCCGTAACTCTTGTCGGCCGGGCCCGGCAGGATTTTGTGCAGAAACACGAGCTGCTCTTCCCACTCGCGCACGGCCACGTTGTAGTTCCGCAGTCCAGGTAACGATCCGGCCAGCGACGTCAGCTCATGGTAGTGCGTGGCAAACACCGTGCGGCACCGAATCTGGTCGTGCAGATGTTCGGCCACGGCCCACGCCAGCGACAGCCCGTCGTAGGTGCTCGTGCCGCGGCCAATCTCGTCCAAGATTACCAGGCTGCGGTCCGTGGCCATGTTGACGATCCGCGCCGTCTCGATCATCTCGACCATGAACGTGCTTTGACCTTTCGACAGCTCGTCGCTGGCTCCGACGCGGGCGAAGATGCGGTCGCAGACGCCAATCGTCGCACTGCGTGCAGGCACGAAGCTGCCAACCTGAGCCATGAGCGCGATCAAAGCGACCTGGCGGATGTAGGTGCTTTTGCCGGCCATGTTCGGCCCGGTCACCACCAACACGAACCCGTCCTCGGGCCCGCACCTGGCGTCGTTTGGCACAAAGGTCCCAGCCGCGATCGCGGCTTCGAGCACCGAGTGTCGGCCGTCGGCGATGTCGAGCACCGGTTCGGCGACCATCGTGGGCCGGCAATAGGACCGATGTCGCGCCAACTCGGCCAACGACAAGAGCACGTCGAGCGCCGCTAGCACGGCCGCGGTTCGCTGCAAGCGAGGCACCTCGTCGGCCACTGTTTGGCGCAGCTTAAGAAACAGCTCGTATTCCAGCTCCTTCGACTTCTCATCAGCCGAGAGCACCTTCTCCTCATACTCCTTCAACTCCGGCGTAATGTATCGTTCCGCGTTTTTGACCGTCTGCTTGCGAATGTAGTGGGCGGGAATCTTCGAACTTTGCGCGTTGGTGATCTCCAGGTAGTAGCCAAACACCTTGTTGAACCCAACCTTCAAATTGGCGATGCCGCTGCGAGCCGATTCCTCGGCCTGATAGCGGGCGATCCACTGCTTGCCGCCGGCGGCCAGCTCGCGCAGCGTGTCCAGCTCGGGCGAGTAACCCGGACGGATGAATCCCCCTTCGCGGCTCGCCAGCGGGCAATCGTCGGCCAGCGCTTTTTCCAATCCCGCGCGCAGCGGTCCACACAGGTCGAGCTTCTCTTCCAGTTCTTGCAAGTGCGGCGAGCGGCGGGCAGTGATCTTGGCTTTGATCTGTGGCAGTCCCGCCAAGGTGCGGCCCACAAAGCTCAAATCTCGCGGGCTGGCGCGGCCGGTCGTAACACGGGCCAAAAGCCGCTCCAGGTCGTACACGCCGCGCAGATGATCCACCAGCGTGCGGGTCAGCGCCGCGTCGGCGACCAACTCGGCGACGGCATCCAGCCGCGCGTTAATCCGCTCGATGTCCACCAGGGGATGCGCGAGCCAGTCGGCCAATAGTCGCGAGCCCATGGCCGTCGCGGTGCGGTCCATCACGTCCAGCAGCGAACCCTCGCGGCGAGCGTCGCGAATGGTGTTGGTGATTTCGAGGCTGCGGCGCGTGGCGGCGTCGATCTCAAGCGTGTTGCCTGCCGAGTAGGGCGTCAGCGTGTCGATGTTGCGCGGCGACGCCTTCTGCGTTTCATGAAGATATCCGATCAGCGCTCCGGCCGCGCGAATTGCGGCGCCGTGGGAGGACTCAAACCCAAACCCTTCAAGATTCGCCGTGCCGAAGTGTTTTAGAAGGGCGTCGCGAGAAGCCTCGCTGGCAAACGTCCAGTCCGCGCGTCGCGTAATCAAGCACTGGCCATTGACAAGGTTGGCCGCGGTGTCGGCGTCCTCGCCGATCAGGCACTCGGCCGGGCTGATTCGGGCCAGCTCGTCGGCAATCCGTGCCGGGGGAAAACATCCGGCCTGGAATCGGCCGGTCGACAACTCGACCCACGCCAGTCCCCAGCCGTCCTTTCCGGGCGCCACGGCGGCCAGGTAGTTGCTGGCCCGCGGATCGAGCAGTGCGTCATCGGTGAGCGTACCAGCAGTCACGATCCGCGTTACCTCGCGACGCACCAGCCCCTTGGCGGCTTTGGCGTCTTCAACCTGGTCGCAGATGGCAACTCGAAATCCGCTCGCAATCAATTTCGCCAGGTAGCTGTCGAGTTGATGGTAGGGAAAGCCGGCCATCGGCACGGCGTTCTCCCCTTTTTCGCGGCTGGTAAGCGCTAAGCCCAGCGCGCCGGCGACGGTGTGGGCGTCTTCGAAAAACAACTCGTAAAAGTCCCCCATGCGAAACAACAACAGCGCATCAGGGCACGCCGCCTTGGCGTCCAGATACTGCTTCATCATGGGGCTGGTTGACATCGGCGCGGTCCCCGCGGCGGGCATGCGAGCGGCGAGCGCGCATGCTAGCAGACTGCTCCGACGGACTCCAGGGGTCGCAGATCTACGCAGATCGGCGGCGGTTGGCCAGACCCAAAATTCGCGCCGCCAGCACGTCGGCCACGTCTCGAACGATCTGGGGACCAGGCTGGCCCATTG
>CAZUPX010000989.1:0-2111 GCA_964622155.1 uncultured Planctomycetaceae bacterium
TCTCGAGGCCCAGTTTTTGTGCGGCCTTCCAACGGGTATGCCCGCAAATGATTACTCCATCGACATCCACGACGATCGGCTGCCGGAATCCGAACTCCCGGATGGAGGTCGCCACCGCGTCGACGGCCGTGTCGTTGACACGGGGGTTTTTCTCGTAAGGTCGAATGTCGGTGAGCTTGCGAAGTTCAATCTTCATAGCGTTCAGGCCAAAATGTCTCTATGTGGCGCGGCCTTCCCTCTCAGCAGCGAGAGGTATTGGTGAGCCGCTTGTGTCTGGCAGTCTGCAAGGCTGTTCGTGGCGTCGATGGGTTTTATACTCGGCGTTTTGTTAGTCTGATTTAGGACCGGGGCGTAGGTCGCGCTTGCTGGATCGACCACCAGCACGTTGCCCGGAAAACTCCGTTTGAGCGGAGAACACCGATTTCGATCCGTCGTTCGCCCCTCCCTCACCATCCTGTGGGATGACTTTTAAGAGCTACGCCAGTCGTGCGAGGTTTTAAGCACGACCCTGTTTGTATTCCGATTCTCTTTTGGGTTCGGGGAACAGAGCACCGGCACAACGTGACCCCGGCCCATCTGGTACAATGCCAACGGGCGACTGCCTTCGTCCTCACAAAAAGTTCGGCCCCCGTGGTGTGACGACATCGCTGGGGCCGTGTCGTTTAGTCGCTGTCCTCATCGGACAGATCGATGTCCGCGAGCGATTCTCGCACGCGGCGACGGATTAGCTCCAGGTGTGCCGCATCCTGCTTCTCCGCGGCAATCTCGACATCGAGCGCCTCGCGGTCGATCACGGCCTCGATCGCCTCGCGTAGGATCTCTTGCAGCTGCTCAGGAGCCAGGGCCTCGAGCTCGAACACGTCATCGCTGCCATGTCGCTCCACGAACTTGGCGTGATGCACGCTGGACTCCTTGGCTTGCATGATCGGCGGCAGCTCGTACTCCTCGACCTGATCGGCAGTGAGCGCCACTTTGATGGGGTGAATGGCGTCGATGCCGAAGTCGTCGCGCATCGACCGGGCAAAGCTGTGGGCGATCTCGTCGCCGTCGGGATCAAAGTCCGATACGATTAAAAGCACGAGCTTTTCCTTCCCGCTCTTTTTGAACCGCTGGGCCATCGCGTGTCGGGGCGGCAGGCTGCAATAGCCGCGGCCGGTTGTGAGCGGGATGCAGTACTCGCCCGCCACCGGCCTGAGGATCGGCGCCACCGTGTTCTTCTCGCCGACAATCTCCAGATGGTTCGGCTGAGACTGCTGCAAGTTCCTCCAGTAGCCCTTCAACAGGTCCTTCAGTTCCTTGCGAATGAAGAGCCGCGAGTCGTCGTGAACGCTCCAGAGCGTCACGGGGCGGGTTTCGTCGGCGATCGCTTGCCAGGAGATCTGGCCATCGAGGCGGGCGCGAGTCAGCAGGTCCACCAGCGATTTATACGACTGGGGTGTATTGTTGTAGCGCGACGTTGGTTTGCTCGCGTGCCGTAGCGGCGGATCGTTCAATAACGCGTAGTGGATCTGGCGGTCGCTGAGGGGCCAGAAATCGCGTCGCTCGTCGATGATGGCTTCCACAGCCCGCAGCATGGGCAGCTTGGCATCACTGATCGCCGCGCGGCGTTTGCGACCATTCAGAGCCAGCGGCTCCACGTCGATCGCCGCCTGCGCTCGGCGATAGTCCACTAGCGCTTCGTGAGCCTCGGTTTCGTTGACCTCGACGAGCTCCTCTCGGAGCTTCTCGGCTCGGGTCTTGTCCCGTTGGCGGTTGTGCTCACGCAACAGCCGTAAGAAGGCGTCGACATCGTCTTCGCGCCGGATTTCGATGGTTCGGCACGGCACCGTGCTCAATCCGGCCAATTTTGCGGCCGCCAGACGCCGGTGACCTGAAACAACGTAGTCGTCCAGCGTGATGATGATAGGTTCGAGCAGTCCATGCTGTTCAATGCTATCGGCCAGCGCCCGGATCTCGGGATCGCTCGGCAGGACCGGCCGATAGAGGCGATCGTTCTCGGGGGAAGGCTCGATTTGATGCACTGAAACCTGGCGAATTGGAACATGTCCCAATTCGACGTCACCTCCGCCTGGAAACAGCTCGAAAAGTTGACTGAAGTCGGCGTCGGAGAG
>CAZUPX010000990.1:0-3000 GCA_964622155.1 uncultured Planctomycetaceae bacterium
ACTGAGCTCGCCGAAGTTCACGAGAAGCAAAGGGCAGGCCTTCATTGCCCTCGCGGCCAAGCAAACAGCCGAATCCGATTGCCGTCGGGGTCGGCGGTTTCGGCTTCGCGCAGGCCCTCGGGGTCGCGCGCGGGATGTGAGACCGGCGCGCCCGACTGGCGCAGCTCAGCGCACAGCGCGACCACGTCGCTCACTTCAAATGCCAGGCTAATTCGTCGGCTGGCTTCGCCAGTCGAGTCCCTCGTGATGATCGCCAGCCTGGTGTCGCCGGCCTCCAACAGCGCGTATCCGTCATCGACCACACGCACCAACACGCGAAGTCCAAGTACTTCTCGGTACCAATGGACCATTTTGTCCCAGTTCTCGGTGCGTAGCTCAACGCAGTAGAGGCCCGGGCGCCGATCGCGGCGAATGTCCTTTGCCATGAGACGTGCTGCGTAAGAGCTTGCCGAGTGCCGAGTTGCAGTCCACTTGAGGCGAACCGCCCCGCGCGCACTCGTGTCCTGGATACCTGACATTGACCACAACTCGTGTTGCACTAAAATGTTGCGATTCTTCAGGTGAATTGCAACACGACTGATTGATGTATGGGTAATCGCCCTACCGCGGCTCCCGTCATGAGTGCGTCAAGCGACCCCCCAAGCTCTCCCGGCATGCATGAGGCGTCGCGACGGGAGAAACTGCGCAAAATCCAGGAGCTGGGTCTCGACCCGTGGGGTGGCCGGTTCGACGACCATTTGCCGATCGGCGACATCCGGGCGCGCGATGGCGAAATCACCGTCGAGCCGATTCCGCCGGGCTCCGAACAACGTGAGCCAACCCAACACGGACCCACCGTGCGAGCCGCCGGCCGAATTGTCCTCAAACGCAAGGCTGGGAAGCTGATCTTCATCGACGTTCGAGACTGGACCGGCCAGATTCAATTGTTCATCGGCCGCAATCAGGTGGGCGACGCTAGCTGGGCCCTGGCCGAGTGTCTCGACCTGGGGGACATCATCGGCGTCGACGGGACGCTCAAGCGCACCAAGACCGGCGAGCTGACGATTTTTGCCGAGAAGCTGCATTTTCTCACCAAGTCGCTCGAGCCGCCCCCTGAGAAACATCACGGGCTGGCCGACCCCGAGCTGCGGCAGCGGATGCGGTATCTCGACATGACGTATACCGAAGGGGTGATGCCCCGCTTTTTGCAGCGCACGAAGATCGTGCAATCGATACGCGCCACTCTGGGCCGAGCGGGCTACGCCGAAGTCGAGGGTCCCACGCTGCACGCAATTGCCGGCGGCGCCGCCGCGCGGCCGTTCAAGACGCACCATAACGCACTCGACATGCCGTTGTTTATGCGGATCGCGCTGGAGCTGCACCTCAAGCGGCTGCTGGTCGGTGGGATGGAGCGGGTGTTCGAGCTGGGCCGCGTGTATCGCAACGAAGGGATCAGCCAGCGACACAATCCCGAGTTCACGATGCTCGAAGCCTATCAGGCCTACGGCGACTATCGCACGATGATGGATCTGACCGAGCAACTGATTGTCGACGCGATCACCGCGACCGGTCAGGATTACAAACTTCCTTGGGGCGAGGTGACGATTGACTTCACGCCCCCCTTTGCGCGGCACACCTACGACGAACTATTCGCGCAGCATATCGGGATTGCGGCTGACGACACTGAGGGGATCAAAAAGGTTGCCGCCGAGGTCGGTTTCGATACCGAGGGCGTCCATCCCGACGTGATCAAGAACGAGGTGTTCGAGGAGCGAGTTGAAGATCGGCTGACCGGGCCGGTGTTCGTGCTGGACTATCCGGCCAGCATCTGCCCGCTCACCAAGCGCAAGGCCGACAATCCGGCGGTGGCCGAACGGTTCGAGCTGATGGTGGCGGGAATGGAGATTGCCAATGCCTACACCGAACTGAACGATCCGGACCTGCAGGAGCAGCTTTTCCGCACGCAGTTGGCCGGGCAAAAAGAGGATGACTCGATGGCCAAGATGGACCACGACTTCATCCGCGCCCTGCGACACGGCATGCCGCCGGCCGGCGGACTTGGGCTGGGCATCGACCGGCTGGTGATGCTGCTGACCAACACACAATCGATTCGCGATGTGATTTTGTTTCCGCTCTTGCGACACGAGGAGCCGCAGCGCTGAGTGTGTCTTCCCCCCTCTCCGGCTCGACTGAGCTCGCCGAAGTCCACGAGGGGAGAGGGAAGGTAATCGAAGAGGAGAGGTAGACGGAGTCTCGAGCCAAAGGATTGGCCATGTACAAGTATCTGTTGTGTTGGCGGTATCTGCGGACCCGATACATCGCGCTGGCGTCGATCATCAGCGTCACGCTCGGCGTGGCCACGATGATCGTGGTCAACTCGGTGATGGAGGGCTTCACGCATGAAATGCAGGGCCGCATTCATGGCATCCTTTCGGATGTCGTGTTCGAGAGCCACAGTCTCGAAGGCTTTCACGACCCCGCGCGGCACATGGCGAAAATTCGCGAGATTGCGGGCGAATATATCGCGGGCATGACGCCCGCGGTTGTCGTGCCGGCCATGATCGTTTACCAGGTGCAGGGTCACTGGAACACGCACCAGGTGAGCATCATCGGCATCGACATGCGGACTCACAGCCAGGTGAGCGACTTCAGCCGCTTCTTGCAGCATCCCCAGAACCGCAAGCAGCTCAGCTTCGATCTGCGCGAGGGTGGCTACGACACGCAAGACCATCAGGGCGCCGCCGACGCTCCGCCACGCGAACGTATGCAATATGCCGGCTGGACTTATCGCCGCGCCATGGCCCGTTATCAGGCCGAAACGGCAAGCCAAACGCCCGATCCCAATGAACCGGCCGCTGGGGTCGACAACCCCTTTTTCGCCGGTGCGCCGCCGTTGGAAAAGTTTGACGTGGCGCGCGAGCAGCACACGGGCATCGTCATGGGCATCGCTTTGGCCAGCTTTCGCGTGCGCGACGGCAGCGACCGGTTTCTGGTGCTGCCGGGCGACGACGTGAAGATCAC
>CAZUPX010000991.1:0-2553 GCA_964622155.1 uncultured Planctomycetaceae bacterium
AATCGCCGACGGTGTTTCGCGCCAAGCCGAGTTCGACGGCTTGCTGCCCGGTGAGTTGCAACGGCACTCCGGGCTTGGTGACTTCGTCGCCGCGCCTCCAGCCATTTGGATCGGCCTGTGCCGCTAGCTCAGAATCCGAAAAGTACTCCACAACTCCGTCGCGTTCGTGCTTGAATTGGTACACGCGGAGCGTGGGATCCACCAGCGCCGCCGGCAGCGACCAGGAGCGCGACTTTCGGGGCCCCAGGCTGTCGCGAATCGTCTCGCGGGCAAGATGCAGTTCATCGGGCGAGACGTTTTCGGCGTCCGAGCCGCCCAGGATGGCGTCACGACCCATGACCAACTGGTCGCAGGCCACCGCGACCAGCGCCGCGTCTGAGCGTGCCTCGGCCGGCACGTAGGCTACGGTGCGGACGGTGGCCGGATCGAGCCGAGCCAGGAAATTGGCCAGCCTCATGGCATCCGCTAGGGAGCCGCCGGGACTGTCGATCCACAGGCAGACAAAATTTGCGTCGTGGGCGCGAACCTGGTCTTCGATCATCCGTTCGACGCGCGACACGAGCTGCGAGGTGATCGGACCCTTGACCGCGATTCGCACCGCGCGCCACTCGCCGGCCAGCGATGGGTCGTCTTCCAACACGCGCGGCGCCAGCGACAGCGCTTTGGCCAGCACGCTGCGGTCGGCGGCTAAGTGGGTCGCAAACCCTAGTTCGCGCGCCTCGCGTCCCGAGAAGCGCGCCAGTTGCCCTGGCCGACTGAGAACTTTTGTCTTCCCCGATTGGATCGTGTGTTTCTTTTTCAGCTCATCGAGGTCCGAGGCCAGCACGAACTCGGAACTGACTTCGGTCTCGACTTTGAGGAATTCAACGTTCTTGTCCAGCATGCCCAAGGCGACGGGGGCGGGAATCGTGTGGCGGCGATTGGCGATTTCGTGATAGCCGCTGCGAACGGTCGGGTCGATCGCCTCTTCGGCTGGTTCATCCAGTCCCGCCTCACCAATCTGGGCGTCGGTAGCCATGACGATCTCTTCGCACGCCATGGCTACCAGCACCGCGTGTCCCTTGAGCACCTTGGGAATGTAGGCCACGGTCTTGGCCACGCTCACCTCGCGGGAAAGGTATCGAGCCAGCGCCAGAGCTCGCGAAAAGTCGCTCCCCTGGCCCGACTGGTTTTGCGGCGACGAAAACTCGAAGACCAGTACCGGCCGCACGTCGCCCGCGGGCATTTCGGCCAGCGCTCGCTGGACTGCTCGCTTGACCTGGGCATCGGCATTGCCAGCCATGGGCAACGGAATGTGCACCAGCCGCCCGGCCTGACTGACAACTGCGGCGGGCTTGGCTTTGGCCGCTTCGCCCTCGGGCGCGACATTGCCGGGGGCGTCAACATCGGATGTCAGCAGCACAAGCCCGGCAAGGCATAGGGACAATCCGCCCAGACGCCGCGTCAGACGCAGGATCGCTCGGCGAGGGGCCCTGGAGAGCACCATATTCGAACCGCTGGTGCGAGAAGTGAACAAGCGTAACTACCTGGCGCACTATCGCTTAGCACTGTGATTATAGGACAGGGCAAAGGGGAGTCAAACTTGGCGGGGCGCGCGCCACACGACGATGAGTGCGGTGAATGTCGCTAGCATCCAAGAGCGACAATCACTTGCGCTTCGCCGGCGTGCTGGGGCGCTGGGCCTGGCCGGCGGCATCTTGAGAAGATGGGGGAGACTTCTTCGTCTCACTGGGGGCGTCTTCATCGACGTGCCTCCAGCCCAACGGCGTCCGCGGAGCGAGGAAGTCAAACACACCAAACGGATCGTTGACCTTGGTGCCCTCAAATTTATAGGCGGTATTGGCGTCCTGTCGAGTGGTCTCTCCCTTTTGAACCTGCTGGCGGCGGGCGGCGTCGCTGCCCGGTAGCGTGATCTGCAGCCCCACGGGCATAAAGTCGGGCTCGCTGAGAATGACCATAGCACGTTCGAAATTGGCCGCGTCTTGTTGATACTTCGGACGCGCCTCGAGCCAGATCGATTTGCCGATCTGGTCCTTGGGCGTCACGTCGCGCATCCAGTAGCGGCGCTTCAACTGGTCCGCCTTGGCGCCGAACACAAACGGCAGCGGGCCGTCGGAGATCGCCTTGCCTTGCAGCTCGGGCGGGAGCTTGCGCTGGATGACTTGCTTCTTCTTGGCATTGAATTCGAAGATCGCCGTGCCGTCGCACATCCAGCGGTCGAGATTTTCCGTTCGCGGTTGATACAGGCCCTTGTCGAAGTTGAATTCGGTTACCTTCGACACGGCATACTCGCCACGGTCGGGCGCTTTGTACTTGATGTACCCGGTGCTCTCCGCTTTTAGATTGTCCTTCTTGGCGTCACCAAACGTTGGGTCATACTCCCAGGACGTAAAGTCGCACTTGAACGTTTTGACTTTCGCGCTTTGCGTCTCCCACTTGACCAGGATCTGATCGAGCAACTTTTGCTGGGTCTCGGTGAGGACAAAGGGAGCCTTGGGAGCGAGGTTTTGCGCCGGGGCGACCGGGCCCTGGGGCAAACGCTGGCCGCTGGTG
>CAZUPX010000992.1:0-4567 GCA_964622155.1 uncultured Planctomycetaceae bacterium
CGATTTGCTGTCGGCCGTCGGACCCAGGAAACCGGGCCAATCGCTGCTCTGCCGATTGCTGGCTGCCGAGGTTCGTTGAATTGTTGTAGCCGGCCTCTGTGAGGCCGATGAACTCGCGGCACTTCCGGGGTCGCCGACGCCGGCTACAGAATAGCACAGTATCACCGACCATCCGCACGACCAGCCCATGACGTCCTCCCCCAATCCGCCGTGTCGGTTGCCTACTATACTTGATGAGACCGCCACGCGTCAGGACCAAACCTTGTTTCGAGTCGAGGCCATGCTAGTCGTCAATTCGCGAATTCGCATTCCCAAGTCGGAGTTCGAGGTAACCTTTGTCCGCAGCTCCGGTCCGGGAGGCCAAAACGTTAACAAGGTTAGCAGCAAGGCGGTGCTTCGCTGGAACGCCGCGAGAAGCACCACGCTCCCGAGCGACGTACTCTCCCGGTTCCTGAAGAAGTACGGCAATCGACTGACGACCGACGGCGAATTAATCGTCAGCAGCCAACGGTTCCGCGACCAGGGACGGAACCTGTCGGACGCGTTTGACAAGGTCGCGGCAATGCTCGCCGCGGTAGCCACGCCGCCCAAGACTCGCCGGGCGACGAAGCCCACGCGAGCTTCCGTCGCGCGACGCATCAAGAGCAAGCAGCACGGCTCGAAGAAAAAAAACCTCCGACGAAATGTGGACGACGCCGACTGAGAGGGTGGCACTGGAGTCTCGCCAGTGCGCGCCAACAACAGACAGCACTGGCGAGACGCCAGTGCCACCCCTTACTCACGTTCAGGTCCGATAGCCGGCCAACAGCGTGTCGGCCAGGGCGACCGTCTGCTCGTCGTCGTGGCACCACAGTTCGTCAAGGTGACGGTTGATGCGGCGCTCAGCCGTGGCCAGGTAGTAGCGGCCAGTTTGCAGCTCTAGCTGTCGCGCCGCGTCGAGCGGGCCACCGCCCAGCATCTTGTCCAGCCGTTTGAGCACACAAGCGCAGGCGTATAGCTCGTTGGCGCTGTCGGCAATACGGGCCAGAACGAACTGGCGATCGAGAATCGATTCCTGGTATCTCCGCAGCACCGATTCGACTTGGGAGCCAAACTCGCCCACGACCTTGCCAAGCCGCAAGGCGTCAGACTCAAGTTCCATGTTGTGTACGTCGACCGCCGGGGAGCTGAAATACGACTCGATCTTTCGGCCGGCAAAGTCGCGAAGCTTGCCCAGATTCGAAAGCGGCCTTTTCGCCGCGGCAAGCAGGCCTTTGAGCTCCAGGCCCACGTCGCGCATGCCCACCAGGGCCGTGAACACGCGCAGCACGTCGTTGGCGCCCTCGCCAATCATGTTGATCCGCGCGTCGCGCATCATGCGCTCATATGGCTCGTCGCTAAAATAGGCCTTTCCGCCAAAGATCTGGATTGTGTCGTTGATGATTCGCCACAGCACGTCGGTCGAGAAGACCTTGAGCATGGCCGTCTCGACCATGAAGTCTCCTTCGCCCGAATCGATCAGAGCGGCCGTTTGATACGTAACGGCTTCCATGGCATAGGCACCCGCCTGCATGTGGGCCAGCTTGTCTTTGACCAGCTCGAAATTCGCCAGCGGCTGACCGAACTGGACTCGCTGGAGCGCGTGCCGGGTGGCCTGCTGGACGCAAAACTTGGCGGCACCGGTGCAACTGGCGCCGAACGTGGTCCGGCCGAAGTCGAGCACCGTCAGCGCGACGCGCAGCCCCTTGCCCAATTCACCCAGCACGTTTTCTTTCGGCACGAACATGTTCTTGAAGGCCAATCGCGACGTGGCCGTGCCGCGCACTCCGCACTTGGGCATCCGCTTTTCGACGACTTCGAAGCCGGGCATGTCCGGCGTCACCAGGAACGCGGTGATCTTGGTCTCGCGGCTGCCATCGACCGGCGTGCGCGCCATCACGGTCAGGCCGCGTGCAATGCCGCCGTTGGTGATCCACCGTTTTTGTCCGTTGAGCACATACCCCTTGCCGTCGGGCGTGGGCGTCGCCGCGGTCTGGACGTTGGCAGCGTCGCTGCCGGCCTCGGGCTCGGTCAGAGCAAACGCGCTGATCCACTCGCCGGTCGCCATCTTTGGTAACGACTCGGCCTGTTGCGCCTCGGTGCCGAACAACACCAATGCCCGCGGCCCAATCGAATGGTGCGCGTTGACAAACAAGGCTGTCGAGCCACAGTGACCGCCAAGCACCTCAATCATGCGGCAGTACGACGTCTGGCTGAACCCGCCGCCGCCGTACTCGGTAGGAATACACGCACCCAGCACGCCGATCTTGCCGAGGCCGTCGATCACGCTCTGCGGAATCTCTGCATTGCGGTCGATCGCCGCCGCGTCAATCTGTTCGCGGCAGAAGCGGCGCAGCTCGTTGACTACCGCGTCGGCCCGCGAGTCACAGCCCAGGTCGGGGTACTCGAGCAACTTGTTGCCCAGGTATTGCCCAAAGAACAGGCCCTTTGCGAATCCGACTTCGTGCATCCGATCGCCGAGGATTTCCTCTGCCTGGGCCATCTGTTGTTCGTGATCCATTTTCATGACTTATCCTGCCTTCGGCTTGGGCTCCCGATCGGTCAACCGCGGAATTGCGCACAACGCAGCCATTACGAACCCCCGAGGAAGGCAAGCTTACCGCCTTGGCACAATCGGATCAATTCCCGCCCGTGTTCCGGTCGCGGCGCTCGACAAGCCGTGACGGACCGCATGCAGCCCGCTGGCACGCCAAAGATGAGCGACTTTTCGGGCCGGGAAAGCTATGAGCATCGAACACCAGGGACCGCGTTTGACGGTCCCGGCGCAGTTGACGGTATTGAGCAAGATGTCGGCGAGGTACGCCCGATTATGTTTGCATGGGTCCGCCGCGGTGCACTGCCGTGCGGACGGTCGTGCCTCGACGTGGCTCTGGTGCTTGAAGGATCAACAGCCGTGAAACGGATGATCTGCTTGGCGCTCGTTTGGATCGCTTGCGGAGGCGCCGCGGCCGTGGCCGCCGAAGGCTGTCACCACTGCGAGCGATGCGGTTGTTCGGCCGACTGCTGCAAGGTCTGCCGCTGTGTGCCGGACATCAAAAAGGTGACCAAGACCACCTACTCCTGCGAGTGTGAAGACTTTTGCGTTCCGGGGCCAAGCGGCCACTGTGTCGTGTACGACGAGTGCGGTAAGAAGACGGACGTGTTTACGCCGGGCTGCGCGACAATCCGAACCCGCAAGAAACTCGTCAAGCACGACACGCCGATTGAAGTCAAGAAGTACAAATGGGTCGTCGAGAACCTGTGTCCGCATTGCGCGTCGCACGAACAGGCTGAAACGGCGCCTGCAACCCTGGCTCTTGGTCTGGCTAGCGGCGCGGAAGGCCGGCAGGTCGCGTATGAATCGCCCACCGACATCGGGCGTCGCGCGAACGATCCAGCCGCGCCCTCTCCACCGCCCGGCAGCGACGTCAAATCACAGTTTCGTCGCGTCTTCGACCCAATTCTCGGCAGTGGACAGTCTGACCGCTGAGGCTCGACTGATCCTCTAACACCCCAAGCGCAATGCACTGCGGCGTTGCTAGATGGGTCGCGGCGCCGGGCGAGAGCATCGCATCTTTCTCAACTTGTTCGACCGTCCGGGCGCATCTTGGCGCGGCAGTGGCCGTATCGACCAGCCGCTAATATAATGGACCTGACGCGATATAATGAACCTGACGCTTGAGGGCGAAGCGTCAGCTTTTAACAGCGACCCTTCGAGAATGTCCAAGAGCCACGACATCGACCGTATCTTACGGGATTGGCCCTACGAGCCGGGCGAAATCAGCGCCCGGCTGGTCCGCGCTGCCGACGGCCGCGAAGTCTTGCAGATGCGCGTCGAGATGGGGGTTTTGCAGCTTGAGGCTTCCGGCAGGCCCGACGGCCAGCGACCCAACGGCGCTAAGTCCTATCTCGATTATCTCGGTGCCGTCGCCAAGAAAGCGGGAGAAACATTTCGGCTTAATCAGGAGCAGTGTGCCGAAGCCGACCGCGAATTCATGCAGTTCTATCACCGCCGCATCTGCTGGCTGGCACTGCGGGAATTTCGCCGGGCTACCATCGACGCCGACCACACGCTGCGGTTCATGGATCTGGTCAAGAAGTTTTCGCCCGACGAGGAATGGACCGCCGCCCACGAGCAATACCGCCCGTTTGTGCTGTTCCATCGCGTCCAGGCCTCGACGCTAGCAAACCTTGAAGAGCACGGGGCTGAAGAAGCGATGCAAAAGCTCAACAACGGCCTCGAACGCTTCCGCCAGTTTTTCGTCGATTCTCCGTCCGAGGACGAGTTCGAGGAAGACGAGCTGGCGCAGCGGCTGCTTGAGCTGCGCGACACGTTGCGCAAGCAATATGACCTCAAACCCAGCTTGTCGGAACAACTGGCCGCGGCAGTGGCCACCGAGCAGTATGAGCTGGCCGCCAGGCTGCGCGACGAACTCTCGCGGCGATCCGACAAGCCGATGTAAGCCTGCCGCGCGAGAATCACTCTCCCTGGCCCGTGCAGCCCCAGACACGTCGTCTCTCAATTGGTGCTCGTTTTGTCGGGCTGTCG
>CAZUPX010000993.1:0-4152 GCA_964622155.1 uncultured Planctomycetaceae bacterium
GAACAAGGGGCGCTTTCCGGCAGCCTCGCGTTGGGGCACAGTCTCCCGACCATTGGTATCTACACTTTTTCGTTGCCCATTTGCTGATAGCTGCATGAATCTCACCCCGAAGGGGTGCAGGCGTGTAGCCGTAGGCGCCAGCCTACGGGACAGGCCGTTCCGATCATGTCGTCGAGCCGCGTAGCGGCGACGTGGCAATCGCCGACGCTACGTCGCCGCTACGCGGCTTTCGGTAATCGTTTGGCCCGCCGTCCGTGGGCTAGAGCGCCCACGGCTACATTCCTCGGCCGCTTCGCGGCCACGCGCGGACCCCATCAAACAACGCTTGTCTGAGTCGTGTAGGTAAACATGGTCTCCCAACCGCGCCACAACATCATGGGCTGGCTGTTTACGGTTAGACGTGGAAACCGCCCGATCCGATGGTAGAATCAACGGTGCCCTGGATTGGTCTTATGGCATGAAGCGCCCATCATGAGGTCAAACCGATGCGGAGTTCCCAAACGTTCTTGATCGCTTTCGTTTCGATGTCGATCATGACTCAGGCGATGACCTACGCCCAAAAGAAGCCCGCTCCAAGCCCGCCCCGATTCAGCCTGCCGAGAAACTACCCGAAGGCTGGGAAGAGATCGACAAGCGGCTCGTCTTTCTGATGGTCAGGCTCGCCGATGTTGAGACATCACTCGACGCCGTAGAAAAAGCCGTTGGAACCGGGACACGGCAGCGATCCGCCCGAGTCGGAGAAGCAAAGAAGGCCGAGAAGGGCAACGAGATCATGGACCGCAAAGGCGGCGGGCCGATCAAGTGGTCCGAGTTCTACGGCAGGACTGCTGAGAAATTCTTCTATCATCCTGTCGATAGAAACACGACCTACCACACGACGACGGTCCTTAGTCAACAATCGCCACAGGCAGATAACAAGAGCGGTGAAGGCGTGCCGTCCAGGCAAGGCTTGCCTGTCCATCAGCGACCGCCCCAATTCGATTACATCTATAAGGCTAATAGAGACGCAAAAGCCCGTGCTGAGCGAGACGCCGCAGAACTCCGCAACAAAGTCGATGCATTGCAGGCACGTCGAAGGCAACTGGAGGATGAACAGGCTGCATTATGGTGCCAGATTGCCTTTCGCGTGGTGTCTCGCTATGACCTGCCTAAAAAACCGTTGTACCGATTTGAGCCGATCCCCGTCGCCCCTGACACTGAGTCCCGCCAACACGCAGAGGCTGTAAAAGCTGCGGCAATCTTCATGCGACGAGCGGTGTCGATTGTTGAAGAGGCAGAAAGCAGCCAGAGTAAGGCGTTCGGCAGCGTCAAGGCTGTTGTTTCCAAAGCGTGCGACGACTTCGATGATGCTTGGCTTCGGCTATCGGTTTTGCCTGACGATGCTCCTGATCTAAAAACTCCGGCGGGTCGCTTTACTGCTTTGTCGAAGCTCTTGAAAGACGTGTCCGAAAATCTGTCGGACAGTTATGAGGTATCGATTGACGGTGACCGATTCAAAGATGAGCAGCGAAAGGACACGTTCCGTGCCCTCTTACAGGAATCGCTGGTAGACTACGCCGAGGTCGTGTTGGCTTTGAACGAAATGTCACTGTTGATGGCGAGCGAATGGAAGACAAAGCCCGATACTAACAAGCCGCTCGTGGTTGCAAGTATAAGCTTCGTGCAGAAAAAGGCTGAAGTGGTCGATGACGGGTCACATGCACGGAACCCGCGCAACACGAATCCGAGTCGGCCAGCCATTCCGAACGAAACCCAAGGCTTATGGTCAAAGCCTGTGAGTCTCAAGCCCCCGTACAAGGGCCAGACGGGTACTCCGTCCGGGAAGCTCACGTTGCAATACGCAGTCTTGGCGATCCTGGGCCAAGTCGGGTTGAAGTACGATTTTGATGCTTCCATCCGAAATGCCAATCAAGAGTGTCGCACGTATGTCACGCCAAATTTTCAAGATAAGCCTTGCGGTGCCGCGCTTGAAGAACTTTTGGCTCCGTTTCCGCTGAAATATGAAGTCAACGGGGACACCGTGACACTGAAACGCAAGTAACATGGCTTCAGAGTAGAGAAAAGCGATGAGGATCAATGCTCATCGGGCAGCAAAACGCACGTCGAACTTCGATCTGCCTCGGCGATGACCCAAATCTTCACGCTCTTCGCTGTCCGATAAGCAGAAAGCAACCGAGCGCGCTTTGAAGGGCCTCTTCGTTCGCCTGCCGATCCTCCTCGCAGCAGTCGCCCCAGTCACCCTGAAGATGGCGGGCACGAATTGCATCGGAGTCCGACCGGCTTCAGTTAGAGCGGCCACGTGACGAGTTTTCAAGACGGAACTTGGGTTTGGTGATCTCGATCCGCGCGACATTGGGCAAGTTCTGATAGAATCGGACACGCCGGGTGCTCACGCGATGGCGCGGCAGTCATGAAGTGCATTGGCAGCGAGTCAACTCGTGAACGAACCGATCATCAGCGTCTCTGGCTTGCGGGGCGTCGTCGGACGTTCGCTAACGCCCGAAATCGCCATCCGCTACGCCTCCGCGTTCGCCGCCGAAATACCCTCGGGCAGTATCGTGATCACGCGCGACGGCCGTGTCAGTGGCCCCATGTTGGCCGAGGCACTGGCGGGCGGCCTTACAACGTTGGGCCGCGACGTGATCGACGCCGACGTGGCCGCCACCCCCACGACCGGAGTCCTGGTGCGCTCATTGCGTGCAGCCGGAGGCATTCAAATCTCGGCCAGCCACAATCCACCCGAATACAACGGCCTGAAACTCTTTTCGGCGGACGGAAGGGTCATTCCGGAAGCGGCCGGCGCGCGCGTCATCGAGCGCTATCGCACGGGGGTAACGGAACCGTCGGCGCAGGATTATGTCGGTCGAATTGAACCGTGCTCCGACACGATCGGCCAACACTGGGCGCTCATTGAAAAGATCGCGGACGTCCCGCGCATACGTGCCCGGCGATTCAAAGTGCGGCTCGACGCCAACCACGGCGCGGGAAGCGTGTTGGGCCGAAAACTGCTCGCCGAACTGGGGTGCGATTTCTCAATCCTGGGCGAACCACCAGATGGTCAGTTCGAGCACATGCCCGAGCCAACCGCCGAGAATCTGGCCGGCGTGCTGGCCACGGTCCGGAAAAGCCATTGCGACATTGGCTTCTGCCAGGATCCCGACGCCGATCGGTTGGCCGTGATCGACGAATCGGGCAGGTATCTGGGCGAGGAATACACGCTGGCCATTTGCGTGGACCAGCGCCTGCGCCATACGCGCGGGCCAATTGTCACCAACTGCTCGACCAGCCGCATGTCCCAGGATTTGGCCGAAAAGTACAATGTCCCCTTTTTTCGATCGGCGGTCGGCGAGGCCAACGTCGTGGACGCGATGCTGGCACACGGGGCCATCCTGGGAGGCGAAGGCAACGGCGGCGCGATCGACCCGCGCGTTGGCATGGTGCGCGATAGTTTTGTCGGCATGGCGATGATTCTCGACGCCATGGCCGCTCGGAATCTGCCTGTCAGCCAGTTGGCCGACGAGCTGCCGCGATACGAAATCGTCAAAACGAAAATGACGATCGCGCGCGAGAAGATTCCCGCGGGGTTTGACCGCGTCGAGCTCCGATTTGCCGACGCCCGCGTCGAGCGCCTCGACGGATTGCGTCTCGATTGGCCCGGCAAGTGGCTCTTGGTGCGCTCGAGCAATACTGAGCCCATCGTGCGGGCAGTCGCCGAAGCCCCCACGGCGGCCGAGGCAATAACTTTGTGCGAAGCCGCACAATCGGCCATGCTAAGCCGCTAGCGGCCTGGCATGCGGCTGCTTTGCGGCAATCCGCCCGCAGTCCTTTACTTGACATCGGCCGGAATTGACATACGGTTGTCAATAGCCCAAGGTTCTCGCGGCAAAAGGCCCCCTTGGCCCCTGCTGCGAACGTGTCTTGGCCAAATCTCGATTCGATCACATCATGCGTTGAAAGCTTGGTGGCGAGACAGCCCCCTCAAGCGTCTCGTTTCCACCAGCCTCGAAAGGGCAAACCGGTCGTAAGGCCGGGACGCAAAGCCAAGGGCCCGCCGGAGACGTTTCCGACGGGTAGCCGGTTGCCGAAAGGTCGGGTGGAAAGCACTCGGCACGTCTGTCGAGTGTGTGCTACCCAATTTTTATCAGGCGCTAA
>CAZUPX010000994.1:0-8678 GCA_964622155.1 uncultured Planctomycetaceae bacterium
TTCGATCGCCGCTTCCAGCACTTGCCAACGGGTCTTGCCGCCCACCGCATCGGCCACCAACATGCTCCGCGATCGATCGACCAGGATCACGAGCGTGGCGCTCTGCCGCTTCGTCTTGGTCTGCACGAGAGCCGGCCGCAACATGGCCGTGATCGCCAGCGCGATGACCGCCAACCGCAAGCCGACCAACACGCGTCGCTTGCAGATTGATATCCGGTGCCGAGGCAAGCCGGCCAGCGTCAACACGATCAGCACGATGGCGACCGCACAGGCGAGCCAGTAACCGCCGACCGGATTGAAGTACCATTGACTCATCGCAACTTGACCGGTATGCGCTCGCGCGGCGGCGCCGGCTGGTTGGCGGCCAGCTCGGCAGCGCGCGACGGTTTCACTTGCGTGTCGTAATCCTGATAGAAGCGGTTGGCCAACACCTGCTCGCACGCCAGGATGAACACCAGCAGCACCATCAGATAACCGAACAGTTCCTGCCCGACGCGGCCGGCGCTGATGCTGCGGTCGATCTCATCCCGATTGCGGGCGGTACGAAACGGTGTGTCGCCCAGAATCGACTTCAGCTCGTCCGCGCTCGCGCGGACCAATTGGCTGACTTGCGGCGGCAAATTGACGCTGAAACCCAGATCGACCCCCTGCTCGCTACCGCCGGCTTGAATGCGGTAGTTTCCTGGGGTGTCGGTGCTGGTAACGACAATCGCGCTTTGTTTGTCATCCAGCGGCGTGCGCACCTGGTCGCCACGAGGCGTGGTGAGCGAATAGATCGGATGCTGGCGCGACGCGTCGAGGCGTATCACCGCCGTATCGCCGGCAATGTAGTTCAAGCGATCTCCACCGCTGCCGGCCAGGTACAGCGCCATTTCGTTCGCCAGTGCCACAAACGGCCATCTCTCGTCACCGATCGGCACGAGGTTCCAGGGCTCATAACCTTTGATCGCCGGGCGGTTTGCCGAATCGGAAACCGGTGTCGTCATCGCCAGCACGCGACCTTTCCCCACCGGTCGCTCCAAAATCGCGGGCTGATTGTTCGAAAACGACAGCACAACCCCCACGCCTTGGGCGCCGGGCTCCAACTGCCAATGCCGGAACACCGGCAACCCTTCCCAGGCGACTTCCAGCCCGCGAAATTTCGCCAACACGGGATGCTCGAAATTCTCGGGCGCCAACGACACTTCACCGCTGTCGCCGGCGCGCCACTGGCGCACGAGCTTTCCGGGCATCAACTCCTGTGCGATCGGCTCGTTGAACGAGTCGATGGGCGTGGCATTGCGACCCAGAAAGATTCCCAGCCCGCCGCCGCCGGCGACATACGACTGCAAGCGCTGCCAGACACTGGCATCGAGCGGGCGCGGGTCGACAAGACATACCGCCGCAAACTCATCGAGCGGTTTTGCAGCCAGCTCATCGAGCGCCACCACCTCGCAACGAAACGCCTCGCGCCCTTTTGCGCGAAAATCGTACGGGGCCAATGACTCAGACAGAAAGAACGCATACTCCTTGGCCTCGCGGTCGGCATCGCGGGGCGCGGCAATCAACACGCGCCATGCCGGCCGGACCTCGACGGTGAACCACCGCGTGTCGTCACACGCCAAGGCATCCTCGCCCATGATCTTGAAATAACCTTGGTGCAGTCCCGGCGAGAGTCCCAACAGCGTGAACGTGGCGCGCTGCGACTCGCCGCGGCGGAAGTTGAACTGGTTCTGACCCCGGTTGGCGGGCTTGCCGGTCTCGCGGTCGACCAGGTACAGCTCCACCCACCGCTCGCCTTCCAGTCCAACGTGCACCAGGTCGCAACCGATCGTAAGCGGGCTGTTCTTCGATAAAACCTGGCCCGAGAGATGCAACTCGCCGAGGCCGAAATTGGCCGGTTCGGTCACTCCGACGTCAATGATATAGATGCCCAGCCCGACGAGCTTCTTGAGCTGCGCGTCGAGCTCTCGCATGGCGTCGGCCGGCCAGGCCGCGCGGGCAAGGTCGGTGAAGATGTAGAGCTCCTTGCGTGGCTTGTCGCTTTGCTCCAATCGTTTGAGGGCGGCATCCAAAGGCACGGCCAGCGGTTGGGCCGGCGCGGTGGCGTTCAAGCGCTCGACCCGATCTCGCGCCGCCCCCACGTCGACGGAAAACTCGTCCGACGTAGCCCGCGAATCGATCACCGCCACGTCACTTTCGGCGGGAAGCTGCGCGAGCAGCCAGGCGGCCGTCTCCTGGGCCACCTCCAGCCGGGTTTTGTTCTGCTGGCGATATTGCATCCGCGGGTTGGTGTCGAAGACCAACGCCGCGGCGACCGGCGCCTCCTGATCGCCCAATACGCCCGAGGCCACGATGCTGGGCCGCGCCAGCGCCAAGGCCAAAAGCGCCACGACCGCACAGCGCAGCGCCAGCAGCAGCCAATTGCGCAGCCGCATCTGCCGCCGGTTCGATTGCTGGCGGAGCTTGACGAATCGCAGCGCGGGAAATTCCAGGTGTTTCGGCTGCCGCCGCATGACCAGGTGCAGCACGATCGGCACGATCACCGCCGCCGCTCCTCCCAGAAATGCAACGTGCAAGAAGGTCATTGGGAATCTTTCGGGTGCCACTGGCGTCTCGCCAGTGCTCGGTTGTCGCTCTCGCAAGGATTCACACTGGCGAGACGCCAGTGCCACCCAACGACGTGCTCGATCTGGAATGGCGAGACCATCAATACCTCGCCCGGCGGCTGATCAAGTATTCAGTCAGGGCCCGATCGAACTGCATGCTGGTGTCGAGCTGCACGTAGTCGATGCCGATCTGAAAGCATTCACGGCGATACGTCTCGCAAAACTCCTGGATACCGCTCATATAATCGTCGCGAAACGTGCCAGCATCGACCTGAATCTTCTCGTGCGTTTCGGGCTCCTCGAACTCGACCAGCCCGTCGAACGGGAATTGCGCCTCGGCCTCATCCAGAATGTGGAACAAAATCACGTCGTGCCCTCCATGCCGCAGCCGCCGCAGGGCATGCAACACGGGCTCGGGCTCGGCGAACAAATCGCTGAACAGCATCACCAGGCTGCGGTGTTTGAGCATGGCGGCGATCTGCGTCAGGCTCTTGGCGATATCGGTCTGGCCGGCCGGCCGCAGGTTGGCCAACAAGCTCAGCACGCGGGCCAGTTGCGTCCGCTTCGATCGCGGCGGCAGGCTCTGGCGAATCTTCTCGTCGAACGTGATCAGACCCACCGGGTCTTGCTGATGGATCATCAGGTAGAACAGCGCCGCGGCCAGGCAGATGCCGTAGTCGAACTTGTTGAGCTGCTGGCGCAGCGTGTAACCCATCGAACGGCTGAGGTCCATCACCAGGTAGCCGGTAATGTTGGTCTCGGCCTCGAATTTCTTGATGTAGTACTTGTCGGTCTTGGCATACACGAGCCAGTCGATGTCCTGCGGGTCGTCGCCGGGCGTGTACTTGCGGTGCTCGCTGAACTCGACGGAGAAGCCGTGGAACGGGCTGGCGTGCAGACCTTGCAAGAAGCCTTTGACGATGAATTGCGCGCGCAGATCGAGCCGCGAAGTCTGGCGAATGACCTCTGGCTTCAGGTATTGCGCGACGGCAGGCATGATTCTCACTGCCTTCTCCCCTTGTGGGAGAAGGGTTGGGGATGAGGGGGAGACCTGCCAGAGGGCGTGGCCAACTCGCACCGCCGCCCCCTCACCCGGCCCCGGCGCGCCGAGGCCACCCTCTCCCACGAGGGGAGAGGGAATGGTGGCACCAACTTCTATTTTACACGTCAGCCGGCGAACTTCGGGATGTCGGGCGTGGGAATTTCCACGAGCAGCCGCTCGATCACGTCTTCGTTGGTCATCCCCTCGGCCTGGGCCTGAAAATTAGTGCTGATGCGGTGTCGCAGCACGGGCACGGCTACCTTGCGCACATCGTCGATGGCCACCGAAAACCGCCCGTCCATGGCCGCCAGGGCTTTGCCACCGTGGATCAAGAACTGCCCCGCCCGCGGGCCTGCCCCCCAGTCGACCAACTCGCGCACAAAGTCGGGGGCCGTATCGTTCTTGGGCCTGGTCGCTCGCACCAGTCGCGCCACATACTTGATGATGTACTCGCTCACGGCCACCGATCCGACCAGCTTTTGCAGGTTCAAGATCGCGCGGCCGGAGAGCACTTTGCGGACGTCCGGTTTTTCATTGCGCGTTGTGGACGAGAGGATCATCTCCTCCTCGGACGCGGACGGATAATCGACTTTGATGTTGAACATGAAGCGGTCCAACTGCGCCTCGGGCAGCGGATAGGTCCCCTCCTGCTCGATCGGATTTTGCGTGGCAATAGTGAAGAACGGATCGGGCAGCGGATACGTCGTCTGGCCGACCGTCACTTCGCGCTCCTGCATCGCTTGCAGCAGGGCCGCTTGCGTCTTCGGCGGCGTGCGGTTGATCTCGTCTGCCAGCAGGATGTTGGTAAAGATCGGCCCCTCGACGAAACGAAATTGCCGCCGGCCGTTCTCGTCTTCATCCAACACCGTCGTGCCGGTAATGTCCGAAGGCATCAGGTCGGGCGTAAATTGGATGCGCTTGAATCCAATGTCCAGAATGCGCGCCAGCGTGCTGACCATCAGCGTCTTGGCCAGGCCCGGCACGCCCACCAGCAGGCAGTGGCCGCGCGTGAAGACCGCGGCGAAGATTTGCTCGATGACCTCGTCCTGGCCGATGATGACCTTCTGCAATTCCTCCTGCATGAGCTGCCGGTGATGGCTGAACTCCTGCAGAATGTCGCCGAGGCTGCGAGGCTTGGTTGCCAAAACGCGATATCCTTATGAGCGTTTGTTCGAACGCGCGGCGGAAGCGCCAGTGGGAACGCGATCGCGCGCCGCCATCGCGGCCGGCAACGCCAATTCGCCCGACGGATCGACCCTTTTCGCTCCCCGCGCTGCGTGCGCGCCTGTGCCAAGCTTCCGCGTTTATTGTATCGACTCAAACGTACAACGGGCAACCTTCGGCCGGTGAATCGTTGCCGGCTTAAGCGCAATAGCCTAAAATAGTTGTGTCGACTGTGCCGATCGTACCATCAATCTCCTAGCCGTGCGCGCCGTGACTAAAAAAGCCGTCTTGCTTGTGGTCGTCGTGGCGTCACTTCTGTGCTCGCGAACCGTGCTTGCCGAAATTTCGCCTGAGCAGGTCCGCACCTCCATCGATCGGGCTGTCGCGTATCTCAAGCGGCAACAGAACAACAATGGCACCTGGCCCGACCAGCCCGCCTATGCCGGCGGCATTACGGCACTGTGCACGTTGGCCCTGGTCAACGCGGGCGTGCCACTCGACGATGAGAAACTGGCAAGGTCGCTCAAGTATCTGCGCGGCTTGGGCCCGTCACAAACTTATGTCGTCTCGCTGCAAACCATGGTCCTATGCGCCGCCGAACCGCGCAAGGACCTGCTGCTCATCCAGCGCAACGTCAAATGGCTGGAGGAGACGCAAGTCACCAGCGGCGATCGCAAGGGCGCCTGGGCCTATCCGGCCGGACCGGCCGGCGGCGGAGGGGGCGATCCGTCCAACAGCCAGTTTGCCGTCATGGCGCTGTACGAAGCGGAGCGCGTCGGCGTGAAGGTCAAGGAAAAAACCTGGCGGCTGACGCTGCAGTATTGGCAGGACTTACAGAATCCCGACGGCTCATGGAGCTATGGCAAGGGGGTGGCCGGCACCGGCAGCATGACCTGCGCCGGCATCTCGTCGTTGATCATTGCCTCCGGCCAGCTCGGCACCGGCGACGCGGAAGTCGTCGGCGGACAGGTCCGTTGCTGCGGCGATCAAAAGACCGACGCGCGGATCGAAGATGGTCTGCGTTGGCTGGAGCGCAATTTCTCGGTTCACACGAATCCGACCGGGGTGGGCCTGCGAGCCACGCACACCAGTTGGCTGTTGTATTACTTGTATGGCGTCGAGCGGACCGGTCGCATGTCGGCGCGGCGCTTCATCGGCCAGCACGATTGGTATCGCGAAGGTGCCGACATGCTGGTCCGCAATCAGGACAACCTCTCGGGTTTCTGGAAAGGCGTGAGCACGCAGGAGGCCAACCCGCACATCGGCACCGCGTTCGCGCTGCTGTTTCTAGCCAAGGGCCGTCGGCCCGTGTTAGTTGCAAAGCTGAAGCACGGGCCGTTCGACGACTGGAACCACCATCGCAATGATCTGGCCAACCTGACCACCTACGTCGAAAAGAAATGGGAGCGCGACCTGACGTGGCAAGTGATCGACCCGGCGGCGGCTACCGTCGAGGATCTGCTGCAAGCGCCGGTGTTGTTCTTCAACGGACGCCAGGCGCCACAGTTTTCCGACGAGCAGAAAAAGCGGTTGCGCGACTACGTCGATCGCGGCGGATTCATCTTTGCCGAAGCGTGTTGCGGAGGCATCGAGTTCGAAGAGGGATTTCGCAAGCTGATGCACGAAGTGTTTCCCGAACAGGAATACAAGCTGCGCCTGCTGCCCAAGGAGCATCCCATCTGGCGCGCCGAAGAACCGGTCGACCCGCAGTATGTCCGTCCGCTGTGGGGCATCGACATCGGCTGCCGCACGAGCGTGGTGTTCTGTCCGGACGATCTTTCGTGCTATTGGGAGCTGGCGCGAGCCGGCCGCCGGCAGCCCTTGCCCGAGAAGGTGGCGGCCGAAGTGGCGGCGGTCTCGTCGATCGGCATCAATGTCATGGCGTATGCCACCAATCGCGAGTTGAAGTACAAGTTCGAGTCGTTCACCGCGGCGGCCGATCGCACCAGCGAGGACACGTTCGACCGCGGCAAGCTATACGCGGCGCGATTGCTGCATCCCGGCGGCTGCAATGCCGCGCCGGGGGCGCTGGCGAATTTGTTGCGCGTGGCCGGCGAAAAGCTGAAGCTGCGTGTTGACACCCAGCCGCGCGAGCTGGCCATGACCGATCCAAAATTGTTCGGCTATCACATTGTGTTCATGCACGGCCGCCACGGCTTCCGGCTGACACCCCAGGAGCGCAAGGCGCTGCGGACCTATTTGGAGCGCGGCGGGATGCTGCTGGCCGACGCGATCTGCTCGAGCCGTGAATTTACCGAATCGTTTGCCGCCGAGATGGCGGCCATGTTTCCCGATCAGCGTCTGGAGCGGATTCCGCCGAATCATCCGCTGTTCACGCCCGAGTTCGGGGGTGATGATCTCTCGGTGGTCTCGCGCCGCGAGCCGCAGCGCGGCGACGGCGACGGACCGCTGGAATCGCAGGTGCGCCAGGGCGAACCATACCTGGAAGGGATCAAGCTGGACGATCGCTACGCCGTGATCTTTTCGCGTTACGACCTGAGCTGCGCCCTGGAAAACCACGAGTCGCTGGAGTGCGAAGGCTACACCCGAGCCGACGCCGCGCGGATCGGGCTGAATGTGCTGTTGTATTCGTTTCATCAGTGAGTGATCGTGTCCGCGAGAGAACCTCCCTCTCCCCTCGTGGGAGAGGGTGGCCCCGGCGTCCCGGGGCCGGGTGAGGGGGAAGAACGAACGCCAAGCTCTCATTCAGGAAAAGACCCCCATGGCGCGTCCCCACCCTCACCCCGACCCTCTCCCCTCAAGGGAGAGGGAGGACGCGCAGGCGCCTTCATTCTTCGATCGCATGCCGCCACGCTGGATGCTGCTGCTGCTCGTTTGTGCCGCCCTCGTGATTCGCGGCCGCGCGATGTTGACGATGCACGATTCGCTCAAGCGCGATCCGGACAAGTACCACGAAATTGGCTTGTACATCCATGACCAACACACGTTCGCGTCTAACGGAAGGCACCCGACGGCTTTCCGGCCGCCGCTGTATCCCCTTTTGCTGTCGGTGTTCCACTACTTGCCCGAGGACCGCAGGCGGCTCGACGTCGTGCATCCTGCCTACGGGCTGTTCCACGTCGTGCTCGGTGTCGCCACGGCGTGCACCGTGTGGCGACTGGGTCTGGCGTGGGGACTGCCGCCGCCTGCTTCAATGCTGGCCGCCGCGTTGGTCACCGTCGACCCGATCTTGCTGAATCAGCAGGTTCAGGTGATGACCGAAACGCTGGCCGCGTTTCTGGCGGCGCTGGCCATGTTGGCGCTGGCGCGCGGGGCGAGCGAGAACTCAATTTGGCGCGCGGCGCTGGCGGGCGGAGTGTTGGGACTTTGTGTACTATGCCGGCCAACGTTCGCTGCGTGGCTTGTCACTGTCGCCGTCGCATGGCCGTTTGCGATCGCCGGCTCGCGGAAGTTTCTGCGCACCTCAGCGCTAGTCGTAGCCGCGTTGGTCGTACTTGCTCCCTGGGTCATTCGCAATCAGATTGCGCTGGGCTATCCCATCGTGACCACGACGCATGGCGGCTACACGCTACTGCTGGGGAACAACCCAAGTTTCTACGACTGGCTGCGCAACGGCCAATGGGGAAGCATTTGGGACGGCGACGAGAATGGTGTGGTTGGCAATCGTCCCGCCCTTCTCGATGCTGGCGACGAAGTAAGTCTCGATCGCGTGGCTTACGAAACGGCCTTTCGCAACATCGCCGCCGAGCCCGGTATGTTTGCCTACGCCTGCCTGGTGCGCGTCGGGCGACTGTGGGGCGTATTGCCGCATCAACTCAGCCCGGATGAGTCGCCGTCGCGGCGCGGACTGCGATGGGCGGTGGCGATTTTCTACACGTTCGAGCTGCTGCTAGCCGCAATCGGACTGTGGATCTTTGGCAAGC
>CAZUPX010000995.1:0-1932 GCA_964622155.1 uncultured Planctomycetaceae bacterium
CGTGGATTAACGATGCCAAGCTGGCCCAAAAACTCACGGGTTGATGGCGCAAACACCTGGGCCAACAATCGCAACCGCTCGGCGGCGATGTCCGTGTCCCCGAACAAATACGCCTTGTCAGTCGTGTGGTTCTCGACACTCATCGAATCAGGCGACAATCAGGGCGCGGGCGGTTCGCGGAAGGCCAGCAGGATGGCGCTATTGTCCAGTTGCCCGTGGCCGGCCGCTTCGACCTGCTCGAGCAATGTGCGGTGCAATAGCGACAGCGGCAGCGTGGCGCCGGTCCGCTCGGCGGCGGCCAGAATCAGCCGGACGTCTTTCAAATGCTGCGACAGTCTGGCTTGCGGTTCGAAATCGCGATCGAGCATTTTTTGGCCCTTGGTGTCCATCACCCGCGAGTAGGCGGCACTTACTCGCAGAATGTTCAAAGTCACCGACGGATCGAGTTCAAGCGCTTCGGCCAGCGTGAGCGCTTCGGCCAGCGCCGCACGATTCAGCCCCAACACCAGATTGACCACCAGCTTCATCCGCGATCCGGCTCCCCAAGGTCCGACGCGGAATGATTCGCGGGCGAATGTCGCGAACAGCTCGCCTGCACGCTCGTACACGGGCGGCTGTCCGCCGGCCAGGACGAGCACATCACGCTGGTACATCTGCGCGCTTGAGCCCACGACCGTTGCATCGAGAAAGTCGATGCCGCGCTCGGCGAGCCACGCACCCAGCGCTTCGGCCTGCCAGGGGTCGCCGGTCGTGGTGTCGATGATCGTTTCACCGGCTCGCAGCACCGGCTCGATCGACTCGATCACTGAGGCAACCACGGACTGATCCGGCAGGCTGAATAGCAGCACGTCGCAGCCTCGTGCAACGTCGATCGCCGAGTCGGCAGCGCGGCCTCCCGCGACGGCGAGCCATTGCCGACGCTCAATCGAGACGTCGAAGCCCAGCACGGCGTATCCGGCGTCCAACAGGCGCGTCGAGATCGCCGTGCCCAACAGACCCAATCCAATAACGCCCACGGTGGGCATGGCTCTAGTCCTCTTGTCGATGCTTAGTCGTGTCGGGCGCGAAGCAGATCACAACCATCCCCAGAACATATACCAGGCCCGTAAAGGTTCCAACGCGGCCGTAGTCGCCGCTGAAGGCCTGCATCAGCGCCCCAGCCCCCAGCACGCCGACGGCCGCCAGAATCCGCCCGGAGTTAAACGTCACGCCGGAGCCGGTCGAGCGGACGCGTGTCGGGAACAACTCCGGCAAGTACAGGGGAAGCCAGCCAAAGTATGTCACCCCTACAAAGCCCAGCAGGAACGTAAACGCCGAAAACTGCGGACTGAGCGGGTTGAGATATTGAAATATGTAGGTGCTCGTCAAGAACGATAACAGGCTGATCAAGAAGTACGTCACGCGGCGACCGAGCAGGCTGGCCAACCATCCGCCCAGCAAGCTGCCGGCGATAGCCCCGCCGGACCGAGTGACCTGCGTCCAGGCTTTGGCATGCGGATCGTCGCGGCGCGCCGCGGTCGCTGCCGAGCCGATCGCGCCGGGAGCCTTCGCTTCGGCGGCAACCGCACCGCGGCCGGCAGCCTGGTCGGCCCAGGGGATCAGCCAGTTGGCGTTGGCCGAGGTGCCGATCACGGGAATCGCACCCAGGCAAATCCCGATGATCGTGCGGCTCAACAGGGGTGGCCGCAGGATTTCGCGCATCGGTTGCGACTTCGCGGCCGATGACGACGCACTCTGACCCGCTAGCCAGCGCGGCGACTCGGGAATCCACACCAGCGATACGACGCCGACCAGCGCCGGCGCCGCGCCGACCAATAGCACCCACCGCCACGACTCGGGCGTGATGGCATAGTAGTAGCCGATCAGACCCAAAAGGACGAATCCGACGTTTGCCGCGGCTCCCATCAACCCGGCCAAAAGTGCCTTCGACAT
>CAZUPX010000996.1:0-4270 GCA_964622155.1 uncultured Planctomycetaceae bacterium
GCAGACTAGTTTTCTGGCGCTGGCTGACTTCGTCGCTCCGCTCGAGTCGGCTCGCCATGATTACCTGGGGGCCTTCGCCGTCACGACCGGCCTGGGTGTCGACCAGCTTGTGGCTCGCTACCAGGCCGATCACGATGACTATAGCGCGATCATGGTCAAGGCACTGGCCGATCGACTGGCCGAGGCATTTGCCGAATGCTTGCATGCCCAGGCGCGAAGGGATTGGGGCTATGGCGCCGACGAGAACCTGTCGAATGAAGAGATGATCGCCGAGAAGTACCGCGGTATCCGGCCCGCACCGGGCTATCCGGCCTGCCCCGATCACACGGAAAAGCGGACGATATTCGAGCTTCTGCAAGCTCCACAAGCCGCCAGGATTCATCTGACCGAGAGCTTTGCCATGACGCCGGCCTCGTCGGTCAGCGGTTGGTACTTTGCCCATCCCGAGTCCCGCTATTTTGCCGTCGATCGCATCGGCCGCGACCAGGTCGAACTCTACGCCCGGAGAAAAGGCATGAGCACGGGCGAGGTCGAGCGCTGGCTGGCGCCAAATCTGGGGTACGAGCCCAGGACGTAGTCCTGCGGTGATCGAGTTTGATTTACCGGCCCCTTCGAGTACACTACCAGCGTCACCATTCCCTCCGGAGAGACAGTCATGAAGACCCTTCAAGCCCTGGCGCTTATCGCGCTGCTTGCCTCGCCGGCCGTAGCCGCCGAGAACGTCTCAAGCTCGAAGGGAGACCCGTACGATGGCCGCGGATATGAATTGCTGACAACCAAAGCGTTCTTGCCACCCGACTTCGACCAGGAAACGTTCGACCAGCTTTGGAAAACCTGGGAGGAGCCACTTCGGTCGCAGGCCGAAAAGGCTACCCCCGAGGAGCGTCGCACAATGAGCTTTTCGCGGTACGGATTGACCGCGCGTCCCGGCGACACCTCGGGCAAGTCACAACAGTACGTCGTCGACGCGGCCGGCAACTGGACGATGAATTGCCTGACATGCCATCAGGGCAAGGTCGCCGGCAAAGTCGTGCCGGGTGCGCCCAATTCGCTGTTGGCGCTGCAAACGCTTGTTGACGAAGTGCGCCAGACCAAGATTCGCCAAGGCAAGTCGCTCACCCGAATGGACCTCGGCTCGGGCTTGATCCCACTGGGGACCAGCAACGGTACGACCAACGCGATCATCTTCGGTGTGGCCTTGATGGCCAATCGTGACGCCGAGCTGAACGTTGTGCCGGGGCTGCCCGAGAAGCTGGTGCACCACGACCACGACGCTCCGCCGTGGTGGAATTTCAAAAAGAAGCAGCGATTGTACAGCGACGGATTCGCCACCAAGTCGGTCCGGCCATTGATGCAGTTCATGCTCATCCCTGAGAACAAGCGGGCCCAGTTCGACGAGTGGGAAGCCGACTTCCGCGAAATCTACGCCTGGCTGGAATCGCTCGAGCCGCCAAAGTATCTGTTCGAGATCGACCAGTCGCTCGCAAAGACCGGCCAGGTGGTATTCAACCAGAACTGCGCCGACTGCCACGGTACATATGGACCTGGCGGAGTTTATCCGAACAAGATCGTGTCAATCGATGAGGTCGGCACGGACCCGGTGCGGCTGGCCTCACTGACGTCCGAGCATCGCTCGGGATACGGAGCCAGTTGGTTCGCTCATTTCGGGGCCGATGAGGTCGTGGCGGATCCAGGTGGATATGTCGCGCCGCCGTTGGACGGCATTTGGGCCTCGGCGCCGTACTTTCACAATGGATCGGTGCCGACTCTCTGGCACGTGATGCACTCCGACGAGCGTCCGAAAATCTGGTCGCGGAGTTCCGACGGCTATGACGAGCAAAAGGTCGGCTTGGACGTGACCGCCTATGACGCCGTGCCAAAAGAAGTCCGAGTCGGTCGCGACCGCCGCAAGTACTTCAACACGACCAAGACCGGCAAGAGCGCCGCGGGCCACACGTTTCCCGACGCGCTGGATGAAGACGAGAAGCGCGCCGTCCTCGAATACTTGAAGACGCTCTGAGTCGCTTGCAGCGTGGCGCCTAATCGTCGAGCAGGCCGGCGCCGTCACTTCGCCCGCTTGTGAATAATGAGCGTCGTGCCCGAGTCGGGCTTGCTGACAAATTCGGTGGGTCGCTCGCCGCCGGTCAGCGAGTAGCTGAGCTTCAGCGTGTCGCCGTCGAGATCGTAGATGCCCTTGAGCGTCCGCCCGGCCACTTCCAAGTCGATCTCCTTGGGCTTCTTATCGGCGTCGAGTTTGATGCTGCCCTCGATCATGTCGCCCATCTTGGGCGCGAGCGTGTATTTGCCGTCCTTGAATTCGCGCACCGCGTCTTTCATGAATTCGACGGGGTTTCCGTTGAATTCGAACGACTCGATGTTCCATTTGCCTTGCAACTTCTGCTGATCGGTTTCGGACGAAGTCGCGGTCACCAGCACCAGGAACAACCATGCGCATCCGAGCCAAGCGCCGTCGACAAGAAATTTCATGACCACCGGTCTCTCCCCATACAGTTAGCTTGCCCGCCCCGCAACCTATTGGGGCCGAATATAACAAGCCCGCGAGCCGCTTGCCACAATTGCCCGGCGACGTTTTTTTCCGATGGCCGCCAGCACCGCCCAGGCCGGAAATTCCTTGGAAGTTCCGCCCCAGGGGTCTACAATCGGCCTTGGACGAGACCCGCTCGGCCGCCGCAACCAGCCATCGTACGGAGGATTTGCCATGTCAGACGCTTTGCACCACCCGGATCGGCGTGATTTCTTGAAATCCACGGCGCTGGCGGTGGCCGGCACGGGGTTGCTGGCCTCATCATCCGCCACCGCGGCCGCTCCGGCAGCCAAGACGATTGAGGTCGGGCCGTCAGGTATTCCACTGCGACCATTCGGCAAGACCGGCCACAAGCTGCCCGTGCTGGGCATGGTCGGCTCGGCGATGGTGCAGGTCTTCATCCAAGCCTACGGCGTGCCGCTGTTGCCGGTCGACCAGCGCGTGGCCATGGTCCGCCATGCCTACGACAGCGGAGTGCGTTATTTTGACACGGCCCGCGTGTACGGCGAGAGCGAGCGGATCATGGGTCAGGGGCTCAACGGGGTCCGCGACAACTGCTACATCGCCACCAAGTGCCACATCGCCGATCCTACCAAGGTCCGGCAGACGGTTGAAAAATCGCTGTCGGAGCTCGACATGGACTACGTCGATTGCGTGCAAGTCCATAGCCCGGCCATCGAAGCTGTCGGTTTCGACGGCGCGATGAAAGTGCACGCCGAGCTGGTCAAGCTGCGCGACGAAAAGATGCTTCGCTTCATCGGCCTGACGACGCACGTCGCGTTCGAAACGGTGCACAAGATGATTCTCACCGACGGCTTCGACCAGGTGCTCTTGGCCTACGGTTACGTGCGCCGCGGCATGGACACCATGCTCTCGAACAAGAAGATCGAACATCGCGATTTGTGCCTGGCCGCCGCACACGAGGGGGCATGGCGATCGTGGCCATGAAGATCCTCGGCGCGAACATGCTCAGCCACAACTCTCCCAAGGTGGTCAAGGACTATGACGACTCGCGCCGCGAAAAATTGCCGCCGGCCGCCATCCGCTGGGTATTGGCCGACGAGCGCGTGTCGATGCTCAATATTGGCGTCTCGATGCCTAGCGACATCGACAAGAACCTGGTGGTGGTGCGCGGCGACACGCAACTGACAAACGAAGACCGCGACCTGCTGGCCGACTTCTCCTCGCGCCTGTACGACGCCGAGACAGTCAAGGCGATGCGCGTGACGTGATGGTACTTGTCTGACGCCTGCCATGCCCGTCGGGTGCCATGCCCGCGCCTCGCGGGCATGCGGGTCCAAGTTAAGCGCATGAGCATGCTGACGAAGCGTGAGCGTGGCACAAGCGAGTCGGCACAGGCGTCATTCATTTGACCAATTCTCGGCTCACCGATAGGATAAGCCAGACACTTGCTTGCGATCGGTTTTGCACGCGTGCTGCGTGCAGGTTGATTGTCGTCGAGCCCGGCTTGTAACGGAGGCAACTGAGCACAATGACCCAGATTGAAATGGCCCGCGCGGGCACAGTGACCCCGGAAATGGAATTTGTCGCCCGACGCGAGGGACTTGAACCGGAGCTGATCCGCTCGGAGGTTGCCCGCGGGCGGATGGTCATTCCGGCCAACAAGGTGCACTTGACGAAGCGGCTGGAACCGATGTGCATTGGCGTGGCCGCCAAAACGAAAATCAACGCCAACATCGGCAACTCGGCCGTCACTAGCAATAT
>CAZUPX010000997.1:0-4464 GCA_964622155.1 uncultured Planctomycetaceae bacterium
TCCGCTTGATTCCGGGTCAGGCGGTGACGATCGGCCGCGCGCCCACCAACCAGATCGTCATCAAGGACGAGCGCTGCAGCCGCTGCCACGCAGAGGTCTTCTTTTCCGAGGACCAATGGACCCTGCGCGATCTGGACAGCCGCAACGGCACTGCCATCGCGAACACGCGCGTCCGCGGCGACTACCTGCTATGCCCCGGCGACATCATCCGCATCGGGCAGACGCAGTTGCGATTCGTTCACGACCTGTCCAAGGCGTTCACCGAATCAAACGTCGGCGTGCCCGACCCTCCGGCCGCCGAGAACGAGACCGCCCTTGGGGCCCTGGATACCGACGACGACAGCGCGCTTGCCGGGCACGAGCCGGCCACGATCACGCACCGCCGCGGCCAGACGAAATTTCTCGACCGGCAGGAGTCGGAGGAAACCAGCTCGCCCAAGCTCGGCCGCGCGGCGGCCAGCCTATGCCGCCTGGCATTCGAGCTGGCTCAGGCTCCCGATATCAGCACGATCGCCGATCTGACTTTAGCCGGGGTCTTCGACGCCACGCAGGTCGATACGGGCGCGCTATTGGTGCTGCCGCGCAACTATCAGGGCGAACCGAACTCGGACGACTTGGAGATCGTCGCCGCCAGGACCGATTCATCCCTGCCGTATCACCGCGTGTCGAACTTTCTGGCTTCCACCGTGCTGCGCGAGGGTGAGGCGGTGCTGGCGCGCAACGTGATGGGCGATAGCGCGCTGGGCAGCCGTGACAGCAAGGGCGTAGTCGACGCCACGAGCGTGCTTTGCGCCCCGATCCGCCGCGGCAATCGCGTGCTGGGTCTGTTGCACCTGTACTCGACGACCGACGATCGCGTGCCCGATCCGGACGATCTCGAATTCACGCTGGCCGCGGCCGACACCGTGGCCGTGGCCTTGGACAACCTTGGCCGGCGCGAGGAGTTGGCCGAAAACCTGGTCCAGATTCGCGACGAGAATCTGCAACTGCGGGAGCGGTTGGGCGTGCAGAGCGAGATTGTCGGATCGAGCATCGCCATGGCCAAGGTGAGCCAGGAGATTGGCCGCGCCGCTCCCAGCCGCGCGACGGTGTTGATTCGCGGCGAAAGCGGAGTGGGTAAGGAGCTGGTCGCCCGCGCGGTGCATTACTCGAGCCCGCGCCGCAAGAATCCGTTCGTGTGTCTTAACTGCGCGGCCCTCTCGCGCAGCCTGCTGGCCAGCGAGTTGTTCGGCCACGAGCAAGGCGCGTTCACCGGGGCCACACAGCGCAAAATGGGCAAGTTCGAGGCGTCCGATGGCGGGACCTTAATGCTGGACGAAATTGGCGAAATGAGCCCCGCCATCCAGGCCAAATTCTTGCGAGTGTTGGAGGGTCACCCCTTCGAGCGCGTGGGCGGCACCGACTCGATCAAGGTCGACGTGCGCGTGATTGCGGCCACCAATCGCGACCTGGAGCGCGACGTCGCCGAAGGCCGTTTTCGCCGCGACCTGTATTTCCGGCTTCGCGTGCTCGAGATTCTGGTGCCGCCGTTGCGTAAGCGGATCGAGGACATCCCCGAGCTTGCCCATTACTTTCTGCAGAAGTTCAATTCTGAGACTGGCCGCAAGCTGCGGGCCTTCTCGCCGGCCGCCATGGAGCTGATGCGCAAGTATCGCTGGCCGGGTAACGTCCGCGAATTGAAGAACGTCGTCGAGCGGGCCGTCGTGCTGGCGCGGGGCGAGTTCATCGAAGCCGACGAGCTCACGCTGTCGCAACTGTCAACCGCCGGCGATACAGGTGACTTGGACAAGGCGGCCGCCCAGTTTCGACCGGCCTCACTGGCCGACATCGAGCGGCAGCACATCCTGGCCACGTTGACCTCGACCAACTGGAACAAGAGTCAGACGGCCGCCCTGCTGGGCATCGAGCGCTCGACGCTGGACCGCAAGATCCGCCGCTACGAGCTGATCGAGGAGCCGCGCAGAGCAACGCCGTAGAGGCGCGAACTAAGCCACTGCTGCTGCCCGCATTTTTCCATCCCGCCGAACCCGAATTGCCTGGGCGTCGCAATCGCCCCGGCGATCAACTAAACTGACCGCACCACGGTCTTTCTTGCTCTCTCGAAAACAGCTCGACAGGTGCAGCATGGCGACGATTCGGGCGGCGGTCATTGGGCGTAGCGGGCACGGCGACTATGGTCATGGACTGGACGAGGTCTGGCTCGACCTGCCCGGCGTGGAGCTGGTGGCCGTGGCCGACGACAACAAGGTCGGCCTGGCAAAAACGGCCAGCAAGCTGAAAGTCACCAAGGCCTATGCCGACTACCGGCAGATGCTCGATGAGGTGAAACCCGATGTGGTGAGCATCGCCCCGCGATGGGTCGATCAGCATCGCGACATGGTGGTGGCCGCCGCCGATCGCGGGATTCACATGTATCTGGAAAAACCTCTGGCGCGCACGCTGGCCGAGGCCGACGAGATGGTGGCGGCATGCGACCGAACCCATGCACGATTGGCGATCGCCCACATTACGCGGTATAGCCCGCGACTGCCGGTCGTCAAAGAGCTATTGGCCTCGAACAAGATTGGCCGCATTCTCGAACTGCGCGGGCGCGGAAAGGAAGACCAGCGTGGGGGAGGCGAGGATCTGTGGGTTTTGGGAACTCACGTCATGGACCTCATGCGGGCCTGTGGAGGTGATCCGACGTGGTGCTTTGGCACCCTGCTGCAGGGCGGACGCAAGGTCACCAAGGCCGACGTGGCGGAAGGGGCCGAAGGACTCGGGCCGCTGGCCGGCGACGCCGTGGCGGCGATGTACGGCATGCCTGGAGCCGCGAACGCATTTTTCGCGACTCAACGTAAGGCCTCGGGCTCGAAGCCCCGCTTCGGACTTCAAATCTTCGGCACGGAGGGCATTCTAGAGATCACGACCGGCTATTTGCCCAGTGTGAAGTACTTGCCCGACTCTAGCTGGTCGCCCGGCCAGACGGGCGTCAAGTGGATCAACGTGTCGAGCGAGGGCATCGACAAGCCCGAAACGCTCGCCAACGACCCACACCAAGGCAACCGGCTGGCCGCGCTCGACCTGTTGGCGGCCATTCGCGAGAACCGCCAGCCGCAGGCCAATATCCTCGACGCCCGAGCGGCGATCGAGATGATCAATGCCGTGTTTGAGTCGCACCGGCTGGGCAAACCCGTAGACCTGCCGTTGGCCAATCGCCAGAATCCGCTGGCAATGCTGTAAAGGTGGCTGCAGATCGACGCCAGTGGGCTTCGAGCGGCCTAGTGAACTACTGCCTCCGGCTGACCTGGGAGACGGGCGCGTCGGTCGCTTGACCAATGAAGTCCTGAATGGCGACGGCAGATTGAGCGCCGGTGAGTTGCTGGCGCTGCCAACCGTCGGCCGTCTTGTAATACATGATCAACTGCGGGATGGAGCTGCCCTGCATGAGCTGCTGGGCGAGCTTGCCTTGCTGGTCGTAGTTGACGTAACTGAATGCCACTTTTGACAATCCGCCGCTGCGTTTCACCTCGGGGATGGCGGTCTGCTTCATCTGTTGACATCCGGGGCACCAATCGGCGCCAATCAATACGACCAGCGGACGGCCGGTCTCCATGGTCTCTCGATAGGCGGTGGCATAGTCATGGCCACCAGGGTTAGCCGCGGCAAGCTGCAGAAGAAGGTTCAAGGTTAGCGACATCATCACGGCAGCGCTCCTTCACGAAAGTACGAACGGACTCACAGCCCCCGAATGCATGCTTGCACAGCAATAGCATCGCCCAATTGACCGGGGCTTCCTTCGGAAAATTGGCGGCATTCCCAGAGAATGGATGCGGTGGCACGTGCCAGATGTCGGGTTCGACGCTCGGCGGCATCCATTCCAATCCTCGAGTGGTCAAAACCGACAGCAGTGCAAGCAAAAGCGAGCCTACAGTTTATCTAGGAAGTTTGAACTGGCAAGCATAAAATAGATCGACTTTTCCTAAGGCGTTGTCTGCCAAGCTCATGCATTTTAGATATGGATGGTAGGATTTGACGATTAACACCTTGCGACACCAGGTAATTGAGCAAATTCACTGCGGCGATATAATCACGTTCTTAGCGCGCCACCGACTCCTCCTCGGACGCTGCTGGCAGAGCAGTCGTCAACGCGTTTCGCGTTTCCAGAGTCACCTTTCATGAAGCTTCGCGTCGGCGTCGTTGGTTTGGGCAGTACGTGGGAGGTCAGGCACCGGCCGGCTTTGCGCGCGCTGAGCGACCGCTTCGAGGTTCGAGCCGTCTGCGAGGCTGTGGCCCAACGAGCTGAGATCGCCGCTCGCGATTTTGGAGCCGATGCTGTCGACGGATTTCACGTGCTCGCGCAGCGCGAAGATGTCGACGCCGTGCTAGTACTGTCCGGTCAGTGGTATGGAGCGCTGCCGATCCTGGCTGCGTGTGATGCCGGCAAGGCGGTGTACTGTGCCGCGGCGCTTGACTTCGCGCAGC
>CAZUPX010000998.1:0-4512 GCA_964622155.1 uncultured Planctomycetaceae bacterium
ATAGAAAGGCAGCGCGCGCTGCGCCGCCACCAACGCCGCCCGTACAACCGCCTTCGGAGATTTGCTACTGACTGCCACATTCTCGTTACGCACCCCATCGAGCTAGCAGCCTAAGCCAGCAGTGGAGTTTTCTTCAGAGCCCGTCAGAACGATTTACGACCGATGCCGTAGTAGCTCTGAAGCGTTTTTTCTCGGATAACGTAGCAGGCACACGCCCGTGTGCCGCAGCAGCGTCAGAGATCACGTCGTTTCGGATGAGAGAGCGATGCCCGAGGCAGGCCGCGACCAACTGCTGTTTAACGGCACACGGCGTGTGCCTGCTACATTGACGTTCGTGAACTCACAACCCTGTCTACTGTCTGCAAATGCTGATCCTCGCTGACGCGTCGGGTTAAACCCGAAGCGTCCGCGGGGAACAATCCGTAACCCGAAGCGTAAGCGAGGAAGAAGACAGTCCTTACTCGAAGCGTGAGCAGCAACAAGCGAGTATCCAACGCGGGTACCATCTACTGAGGCAATCACGCCCCTGGGCCGATCAGGTCATCGTTTCGCTCGATGCGGGCTACTAGGCTTTGTTTGAAAACCCGTTTCCGTACAGTGGGTGGCTGGGGTCGAGCGCAGCGAGCCCCCAGAAAAATCGGTCTGTGGTGTCGCTGCGCTCCTCCACAGCCACCCCACTTCAGGTTTTCAAACAAAGCCTAGCACGGCTATCGAGCAACGCTGCAACTGATACGTCCCGCTGCTTGCGGGACCGGACTCGCCGTCGCCAGGCGGTGGCATGACGAAGTCAATCGCCACCGGCGCTCAAAAGCGCCACTGGAAAATGCCGAAATACGGTCTCGACGTCAAGGGCTCGTGTGCCGCCGCCATGCCCACCGCTCGAGATCACGTCGCCCGTTAGAACGTGCCGCCATCGGGCAGGCGCCTCCGGCGGCAGGACCACAACCGTGTCGCGCCACCACTGGGCGATGGGCCATCGAGGACCGCCCGTGCGGCCCTTTGACGCCGTGGCTGACTCTTGACGCTGCCGCCAGGCCTGATGCGCGAGCCGCGGCACGAGGCACAGCGCCCATTTCCTTCCGGCGACCCGCGCAAAGGCACAGACGTGGGGATTGCGCGTGCCATCGACCACCAGTGGACGGTACTCGCCGTGGAACACGTCGGGGTGATCGCGGCGAAATCCAAGCGACCGCCACGTGACGAACATCTTCGCGCGTTCATCGGGCCATGCGGTCAACAACTCGCCGGCCAACTGCGACAGGTCCTCCTTCGCGCGAGCATCTAGCCATGCCAGGGCACGGACCCGCGCTGCGAAGTCGACCGGCCGGCGGTTGTCGGGGTCGACGAGGTTGAAATCCCACAGCTCCACCCCTTGATAAAAATCAGGCACGCCGGGCGTGCAGATCTTCAGCAGTGTCTGGGCCAACGAGTTGACGAAGCCTGTGTCGGCGATTGCTCGCACGAAACCGTCCAACTCTTGGACAAAAGGCGACTCCAGGTTTTCGAGGATCTTGCGAATGAAACCAGCCACAGCCTGGTCATATTCCTCGTAGGGATTGAGCCAACTCGTGTGCGCCTTGGCTTCGCGCAGGGCCTTGTCCAGGTAAGCCACAATCCGGTCGACGTAATGCTGCCTGGCTGGATCATCAAGCCTCGGCAGCGGCCACGTGCCCACGAGCGTCTGGTAGATCAAGTATTCCTCGTTGGCATCGGGCGCCGCCGCGCCGTCGAGCTCGGTCCTTGCGGAGGCATTCAGCGACTTCCATCGCCAAATTGCTTCTTCCCATTCCTGAGGTATTTCTGAGAGCACATTGAGGCGCGCGCGGAGGTCTTCGCCACGCTTGGTGTCGTGCGTGCCGGTCGTCGACATGTCATGAGGCCAGCGCTCGCTCCGCTCGGACATCTTCTCATGAAAACGATCCAACAAAACTCCCGGAATCGCCGGATCGCCTCCCACCTCATTCAGCGAGGCCAGCGGGTAGTAGCGGTAAAAAGCTGTGTCTTCGAGCCCCTTGGCCGTAATCGGGCCGGTAATCTGCTGAAACTTGAGCACGAAGTCGCGTCGCTCGGCGCGGTTTGCGTCCGACAGCCCGGCCGGGTCCTCCAGCAGCAGGACCGAAGCGATAAAGTCGAAGAACGTCGGGCTCATCGCCGGATTGCGTCGTTTGGCCACCCGCACCGCGGTCAGGATTCGCCGCCGGTCCTCTTCGCGCACCTCGTTGCTGCCGGGGCGCACATAGGTGCGGTACACGGGAAAGCACGCCACCACCTCGCGCAGCGCTCGAAACAGCGACAGCCGTGTAAAATCGCGAGACCAGCGATGTTGCTCCGAGATGCGATCCAAGCGATGCGACAGCATATTAAGCTCGCTGGAGAGCGACGTCGCCAGAATGGCCCGCTTGCTTTCGTACAGCACGTGCGCAAAGCTGTCGGTTTGCTCGGTAAACCTCAGGTAGCTATTGCGCATGTGGTAGCCGCCGCCACGATCGACAAAGATGCCGTTGAGCGCGTTAAGGTAGTCGTACCCGGTCGTGCCCTGGATCGGCCAATCGGCGGGCAGCGTTTCGTCGGCGGCCAGAATCTTCTCGGCCACAACGTAGATCGGCGCCTCGGCGCGGTTGACAGTCGCGGCCGATTCACTCGTCGTGCCTGAGTCCGCGTCCCATGACTTATCGGTGAATCGTTTGTCGCCTAGAGCGCGGGCGGCCGCCTGGACCAGGTTGGTCAAGTATTGTTGCGGATCGAGCAGTCCGTCGGCATGGTCGATTCGCAAGCCGGTGACCCAACCTTGCGCCACGTAGCGCAAGACGGCTTCGTGTACGGCGGCAAAGACTTCTGGATCCTCGACTCGAATGGCGGCTAATGAATCGACGTCGAAGAAGCGGCGATAGTTGATCTCGTCGGTAGCGACGCGCCAGTAACAAAGCCGATAGGACTGCTCTGCCAACATCGCTTCCAGATTGTCGAAGCTGGCCGGTTCACCCCGCCGCCCGTTGTAGTGTTCCAGCGCCGCATCGAGCGCTTCGGCGATTTCGACGCAGCTCTCGCGCAACGTCGCCAGACGTCGGCGCGCGACTTCGCTCTCGCGGTATCGTTGATGGATCGATTCCAGGTTTGCGTCGGTACGCGGCGGCAGGTGCTCAAGCGCCGTGATGATGCTTTCCAGCTCCATCCGTTCCTCGCGTTCCGGCTCCAGCCGCGGCGCCACAAGCTCCAGCGCCAGTTTCAAGACCACCCACCACGAACGCGGGTCGGTGGGAAAACGACGGTCGAAATACCGAATCACGAATCGCTGGTCCTCGTATTCGAGCTGGATTTGCTTGTCTTCCAGGATCTTGCCGAACTGGTCACCCAGGACGGGCAGCAGCACCATGCCTTCCAGATCGCCCTTCGGCGGGTTCCAGTCGATGTCGAAATACTTGGCATACGTTGAAGCAGGCCCGTTCTCCAGCACATCCTGCCACCACGCATTGTGCGGATCGTCGATGCCCATGTGGTTGGGCACCACGTCCATGACGAGTCCCATCCCGCGGCCCGCCAGGGTGTCGGCCAGGTGCTTCAGGTCGTCCTCCTCGCCCAGCGCGGGGTCGAGTTGCCGATGGTCGACAACATCATAGAAATGCGAGCTACCCTGACGCGCGCGAAAAAATGGCGACAAATAGGCTGCACCAATCCCCAAATCCGAGAGGTACGGTACCAACTGGCGCGCGGCTTCAAAGGTCACTTGCCCGCCCAATTGGATGCGGTACGTCGCGTTGGGAACCTGAAGACGTGACTTGGCCACGATCACTCCTCGAATGTCAAATCAATGGCACGCGACCCAGCAAGGGTCTGGACCGCACGGTCCGCGTGCCTACAATGCCGCCTATTCTGCGCGGATTTGCCGCGATGTGCAAAGAGAAAGCGTGGCCAGGCGCGTGTGTTGGTCTGCAACATTCGTGCCAACGTCCTGCGCTTCGATGTCGCGAGCTAATTTCATGGTGCCCCAAATCAACGTAGATTCTCTCACTTGCGCCATCCTATTGTGCAAAACATCTGTTAATTGAGGGAGTTCGGAACGCTCGTGTCGCCGTAAATGCGTCGATGGCGGAGCGACGCTACGCGACCCAGACCTGGTGCACTGACGAAGTGTTGCACGCGTTGGTGCTGACCAAGCCCACGATCGCGATCGCGTGAAACGCATCGAAGCACGGAGCATCCGGCGGCCCGGCACTCACTCGCTGCGCATGGCCTGAATAACGTTCAATCGCGCCGCGCGCCGCGCGGGTACCAGCGCCGCGCCAATCACGATCGCCAGCCCGAAGGCCATTAGCATGATCACGAATTGCGGACGCAGCGAAAATGGAACGTGGCGGCCAAACAGCGACCCCAAGCAGATGTTGATCGAACGGGCCAAAAACGACCCCGAGATGGCACCCCCTAAGACGCCGATCAAGCCGACCAGCGTGGCCTGGCCGAGCACCGTCTTCATAATTTGCCCGCGCCGCATGCCGATCGCGCGCAGCAAGCCGG
>CAZUPX010000999.1:0-8890 GCA_964622155.1 uncultured Planctomycetaceae bacterium
AAAGTCAATCTCGACCATTTTCTCGCTCTGCACTTGTCTCCCCGATTCATCAGTCAGTTGTGCGACGACCCTCCGCGACCGCGCCTCGATGACTTCTCCGGTCGAAGGATAGGCATACTGTCCATCGATCGTGAACGTGACCCAGCCGGGCTCGTCGCGCAGTTCAATGGACTGCACTTGGGTCGGCGGCATGACCGTGGCGTCAAAGATGTGCAGCTTCCTGTTGTGGCTATCGGTCAGCCAGATTTCTTTTTCATCCGGCGAGAGTGCGATGCCGTGACTGGGGCAGCCATGTCGCTTGACTGGCCCTTTTTCGAACCCCTTGACGGTCACGCTCGCCAATTTTTTACCGGTGGCCAGATCGCCGATTTCGAAGCCCAGCAGTTCGTTAACGTTGACGTAACAGCGCTGCTGGCGGCCGTCGATGGTAAAAGGTCGCACGCTGGCGCTGAATGGACCGACGAGCGTGACGCTCTCGGTCTGCGCGTCGGCGACGCGCAAGTGCGGGCTCTTAAGTCCGGCGAGATATGCCTTCGTGCCGCCCAGTCCGCAAAGCGTGTTGTGCGCGCCCGAATCGGTAACGATTGTGCGGATCACGCGGCCATCGGCGGCGTCGACGACGTACCAGATCGGCCCTTCGAGGGACGGCAGAAAAATGTTCCTGCCGTCGGGCGTGATCGCCATTCGGTCGCAGCCCGCCTCGTACGTTTTTTCCCAAAGGACTTCGTCGTTTTCCAGACTCAGACACATGAGCTGCTTGATCGTGCTGACGTACAGCTTCGAAGTGAGGGCACTCGCGCAGATACCTTTGACGTTCAACGGCTTGCCCGTTTCATCGATGCCGCGGGTGGCGATGCGTCGAACAAAGCGATGGCCCTGGTCGATATCGAACACCAGCACGCCGTGGCCGCCGTACTCCAAATAGTCGCGCACACCAGGTGACGCCACGTAGAGCAAGCGCCGCGAGTTGCCGGGTTCGGCGCCGAGTGTGAGACGTCCGAATACGACGACGGTCAGGAAGACGAAAACCACCCACGTGCGCCTGCGCCAAGTCGTTCGCAAGACCGTCGCCATGGTTCCGTCCCAATGTGAGAATGCCTTAGCCGCCAGGGTGCCAAGCCCGCGATTTCGCGGACAAAACAGTCATCTCGATAGCACCCGTTGTCAGAAAGTCTAGCGGCGCGCAGCGTGTACTGCCACTATTTCAAGGCGTGCACCAACTCGGGCGCCGCGATTGCCTTCGGCTTTGGTCGGCGGCGGAACAGATTGACGAATCCGTCCAACAGCGAATAGGTGACCGGCGTCACCAGCAGGGCCAACAGCAGGCTCAGCATCTGCCCGCCGATAATCACTTTGGCCATGCTGGCCCGCGCTCCCGCGCCAGGGCCCTGGCCCAGCGCGATGGGGATCATCGCCGCGATGAGCATCATGGTAGTCATCAGAATTGGACGCAGCCGCGTGTGATTGGCCTCGATGATCGCCTGTTCGCGCGGCTGACCGGCGCGGCGCAGCTCGTTCGTCTTGTCGACTTGTAGAATGCCGTTCTTTTTGACGATGCCCACCAGCATGAACAGCCCGAACATCGCGTACAGGTCCATCGGCTGGCGAAACAGCACCAGCGAAAGCAGGCCGAAGGGAATCGTCACCGGCAGAGCTGACAAGATGGCCATCGGGTTCATCCAGCTCTCGAACTGGGCGGCCAGGATCAAATACATGAACAGGATGCTCATTGCCAATGCGACGAGAAAGTAGTAAGCAGTCTCGGCCAGCATCTTGGTTTGTCCCAATAATTGCATTCCGTACTGCGGCGGCAGGTTCATCTCGGCAACCGCTCGTTCGGCCTGGTCGCGTGCGTCGGCGAGCGAGATGGCGTCGGGATTGGCCAGGATCAACACCGTGCGCTGGCGGTTGAACCGATCGATCTGGCTCGGGCCGCGCGACTCGCTGAACCGGGCCAGGCTGCTCAATTCAACCAGGCCGACCTTTGGCGACGGCACGCTCAACAGCTCCAGTGTCTGCGGGTTGCCGCGAAAATACTTGTCGGCTCGCAGCCAGATATCGTATTGCTCGGTGCCATCGGTAAAGCGCGAGATCGGCTGGCCTCCGACCAGAACATTCAACGTATTGGCGATTGTCTGTACCGGGATCTCCAAGTCGCTGGCTCGCTCCCGGTCGATCTCGACGCGGACTTCCGGTTTGCGCGCGGTCAGCGTGGTGTCGACGTCGACCAGCCCCTTGATTTTTCGAAGCCGTGCGATCAGGTCGTCGGAGTACGTCGCCAACTTGTCTAAATTCGGTCCGAGAAGAATCACCTGGAACGTGCGGCTGTCCTGGCCGCGGCCCTCAATCGCCGAGACATCCGTCACCGCCGTACGCAGGTCAGGATACCCCTTCAGAATCTCCCGAGCCCGCCCCATGACGTCGAATTGCGAAAACTCCCGCTCGTCCAGGTCTTTGAGCCGGATGTAGATCGACCCGCGGGTGACGTCGCCTTGCCCTTTGCCGGCCGAACCGGTGTTCTGACCGACCACTGTGAAGCGGCTGACCACGCCAGGAAGCTGCGCCAACCGGTTCTCGATGTCTATGAACACCTTATCGGCGCGTTCCAACGTGTAACCTTCCGGCGTGATGATCGTCACCTGAAACTCGCTCTGATCGTCGCGGGGAACGAAATTGATTCCCATTTGGCGGGCAATTGGGCCCGTGCAGGCCACCACCCCAATACACGCGGCGACAACCAACCACCGAAACCGCAGTGCAAATCGCAACGACTTGCCGTACGTCCAGTCGATCGCGCGATAAACGAACCCCGACTTGCTTTTTGGTATGCCGGCGTGTGCCGGTTCGAGCTTCAAGAACCGCGAGCAAAGCATCGGCGTGAGCGTGAACGAGACGAACAGGCTCATCATGATGGCAAAGGCCACTGTCAGACCGAAGCTGCTGAAGAAGCGTCCCACCATCCCACCCATGAACGCCACGGGCAGGAAAATCACGACCAACGACAGGCTGGTGGCCATGACGGCCAGCGCGATCTCCTTCGTGCCCTTGCGGGCCGCCGTCATCGCGTCCAATCCACCCTCTTCCATGTGACGAAAGATGTTCTCGTGCACGACGACCGCGTCGTCGATCACAATGCCGATGGCCAGAATCAAGGCCAGCATGGTGATGTTGTTGAGCGTGAAGCCCATATAACTCATGAAGAAGAACGTGGGCACGACCGAGGTGGGAATCGCCAGCGTGGCTATCAGCGTCGTGCGCCAGTCGCGGATAAACAGCAGGATTGTCAGCGACACGAGCACCGCCGCCAACAACAGATGAAACTTGACTTCGGCCATCGAATTGCGAATGAAGCGGGCCTGGTCGTTGACGATCTCCAGGCGAATGTCGCTCGGCAAGCCCTTTTGGATCTCGGCCAGCAGCTTCTGTACACCGTCGGAAACTTTGACCGTATTGGTACCCGATTGCTTCTGAATGAACAGGCTGACGGCGTTCTGACCGTCCATGCGAGTCAGCCCGCGTGGCTCTTCGATTGAGTCTTCAGCACGACCGACGTCCTTGACACGAATCGGATACCCGTCGCGATTGGCGACGATCAACTCGTCGAACTGGGCGGCGGTTGTCAATCGGCCCAAGGTCCGCAGCACCAGCTCGCGAGGCCCTTGCTGCACGATGCCGCCGGGCACCTCCAAGTGTTGCGTCAATAGCGCCTGCCGCACGTCCTCGACCGACAAGCCGTAGGCGATCAACTGGTGAATGTCCAACGCGATGTTGATTGCCCGCGTGCGACCACCGGAGAGAAACACGCGGCCCACGCCGGGCACTTTGGGCAGGATCTCTTGAACGTCGCGCTTGGCGATCTCGGTCACTTCGCGCACGTCGCGGCGCCCCGACACACCGATGGTCATGATCGGCGACGAGTCGAGATCAAACTTGTCGACGATCGCCGGCTCCATGCCCTCGGGCAGTTGCTTGGTCAACGAGGCGATCTTGTCGCGCACCTCTTGCGCAGCCACGTCGCCGTCTTTTTCCAGCACGAACTGGGCAACGACCGTGGTGATGCCCTCGCGGACGGTGGAGTGCAGCTCGTCGACGCCAGAGACCGTGTGGATGGCCTCTTCCAGGTGCCGAGTGACGCTGGTTTCCATTTCCTCGGGGCTCGTGCCCGGCAGCGTCGCGCTGACCGACACGACAGGAAAATCGACCTTGGGAAACAAATCGACACCCAGGTCGAAGTAAGCGACCGCCCCCAGCACCACCGGGATTCCCACCAGCACCCAAGTGAATACAGGACGGCGAATGCAGATTTCGGAAATGTTCACGGCACCGCCTCTTTGCGAGCCACCGGCGCTGCCGGCTCGTCGGACGTCGCGGCGGGCTGCGCTGCCAGCGCCGGAGCGCTGGAAGTGGACGGGGCGCGAATCGTCACGCTCGTGCCGCTGGCGATTGCCGTCTGGCCGCTGGTGACTATCTGGCTCCCCTCAGCCAACGGCGGTGAGGTAATCTCGACCCACTCGGTGCCTTGCGTACCAAGCGTGACTTGAACTTCCTGCGCTCGCCCGTCGACGACGACAAAGATCTTGGTCACGCCGGCGAACTGTACGATCGACTCCAGCGGCACGGTGGCCGTGTGGTCGTCTACCGAGGCCAGGATGGCCGTCTTGGCAAATCCACCGGGCTTGAGATGCCCCTCATTGTTCGGAACGACGATCTCAACCTCAAAGGTTCGGTTCTTGGGATCGATGGCCGGATTGATGCGCGTGACCTTGCCCGGAAACGGCTCCCGATAGGCAGACGTGTACACATCGGCCCGCTGATCCACGAGCACTTCGCTTGCGCGCCGCTCGGGCACAAGTCCGCGAAACTTCAGCGGTCGCTCGATGACTAATTTCACGAGCGGATCGCCTACCATCACGTAGCTGCCTTCGGCTACCTGACGGCCGCTGATGGCATAGATCGGGCCGTCTTCGACACCCGGCACGCCCTGGCTGAGCTCGGGCACTTTGATTTGAGTGTCCTGCAAGTGTTGCTTTGCGATCGACAGGGCTTCGCGCTTCACCTGGATTGCGGCGATGCCGGCCTGTGCGACCAGCACCTGGTTGTCGTACTCGGCTTCGGCCACTTGCAGCTCAGACTTGCGTTCGGCGACGTCTTCCTGAGTGCCGGCCTTGCGATCCAACAACTGTTGAGCTCGTTCGAGCCGCCGCTTGGCGTTGTCGCGGCGGAGTTGAGCCTGCACGACCATCGGAATGCGGCGCACGTCGACCTTTGCCATGGGAAGCTCGGTCAGCCCCAGCTTGGCCAACTCGACTTGCAGCTCTCGCGAGGCTTGCCGCACCGAAAGCTCAAAATCCGTGGGATCGACTTCCAGTAACAGTTCACCGGATTTGACCCGGTCCGACACGTCGTGCGAAATCTTTCGAACGCGGCCGGCCACTTTCGCGCCCAGCGTAATCTCTTCGTAGCCGTGCAGCGTTCCGACCAAGCCGACCGTGCGTTGCACGCGGCGGAACGTTACCGGTTCGACTGTCACTGCCACCGCGGCCGGATCGGCAAAGTCGCCGGGCTTGGCCTGCGGAAGTTTCTCGCGCTGGCGATTGCAACCAAACGTCAGTGCCAGCGAGACGGCAACCAAGATCGCTGCGTACGATGTGCGACGACCACCGGCATATCTGTTGTCCGCGAGTTCACTGGAAGGTCGCATATGCACATCGTCCCCGGAGGGGCGCTCAATCGTTCGAGTCACGAGTTGCCAAAACCACGCAACAGGTCATTCACCACGCGCTCGGCTATCTCGTAGGTCAGGTCCACGTCGTCGTTGAGCGCGGCCATGATGTAGATATTGATCATGCCGTGCAGCGCGATGCCGAAGTCTTCATCAGAGCCGTCCCGCGCCAGTCCGGCTTGTGTCGCCCGCGCGACCACTTGCATCAACAGCTCGTGGCCAACTTGGGTGTATTCGTTGAGGTCAACCAGGTTCTTTTGATCGTCCGGACCGAAATACAAGGCGTAAAACAGCCGCGCGAGCGGCTTATGCTCCTGGCAGAAGGCCAAATGAGTCCAGACCAGCTCGACGACCTGCGTTCGCGGATCACAAGGTTGAGCCACGACCTGCCGCAATCGTTCGTGGAACTGGTCGACAAAATGCGCGATGGCAGCGCCGAGAAGGCCTTCCTTGTTCTGGAAGTAGTAGTACAGCATGGGCTTGGTGACGCCGGCCGCCTCGACAATCTCGCGCGTCGAGGTGGCCGGGTAGCCCTTGTGCGCAAACAGCCGTACGGCCGCTTCGAGCAGCTTGTTGGCAATCGCGTTTTCGGTCGCGGTAGGCATGATGGCGGCATTTACTTATCGGTAAGTAGCTTAATTTTAGACCGCCGTTAGATCAAGGCAAGTTGGCAGAGTTGAAGATTCTAGTGTGGCCGGTCTCCTTTGAGCCCGAAAGCCGTGTTTGCGCGCTCTCCGGCCTCGCTGAGCCCGGCTACAATCGTTGCTGTCGCCGTGGACAGATGACCGCGACGGCAGGGCCAACACGCCGGCCTCGCGGAAGCCAGCAACTGCAGGACCTCGAACTTCCCGACTTGCCTCATGTGCTCCGAATCGTCGCAACTGCATACCTGGTCGCACTTCCAGAACCGGGCCACGGACGTGTTCCGGGCCAACCACCCTCGGCTCGATTTCATGCTGCGCACGGCGGGGAAGTTGGCTCGCGGAGAAAACCGCTCGCTGCTCAACGTGGGTGTCGGCGACGGATATCTGGAGCAGCGGGCCGCAGGACAGGGATGGGTTGCATGCTCTCTTGACCCTGATCCGGTGGCGACTGCGAAACTGCGGCAGCAAGGGATCGATGCTTCGACAGGGTCGATCGAGGAGATACCTTTTCCCGATGCCCAATTCGACATCGTCGTGACCTCTGAGGTCCTGGAGCACCTCAGCGAAAATCAGCGCCAGCATGGGCTGGCCGAGATCGGGCGAACGCTCAAACGCGGCGGCTACCTGATCGGCAGCGTCCCTTATCGCGAGGATTTGCAGATGAACACCGACGTCTGCCCGCAGTGCCGCCACGTCTTCCACCGCTGGGGCCACACCACGGCATTCGACCTTGATGACGTGCGAAGAGCTCTCTCACCGGAATTGACGGTCGTGTCGTGCCGTCGCACCGCGTTTGTGGAATTCAAGGGGCGAGATCTGCGCGGAAAGTTCGAGAGCCTGGCTCGCCTGACCGCGGCCAAGCTTGGACTGGGCAGCGTGAGCATCTTTTTTGTCGCCAGAAAGCCCTAGCCGACCGAACCGTCTCGAAAGACAGCATGCCTTCGTTCGTGACTCATCTGGAAAGCGCACTCGACGGCACGCAATTGCCGGCGGATCGTCCGCAAACATTGCACAAGGATCGGCCGTTGTGGGTCCGGTATGACTTGGACGCCGTGTCGCGCGCCCTGTCGAAGCGGCTCGTCACCAGCCGGCCATCGACGATGTGGCGCTATCGTGAGCTGCTTCCATATGTGGACGAAGATCGCGTCGTCACTCTGGGCGAGACGATGACACCGCTAGTCCACTGCCCCCGACTCGGCGCGCATTTTGGATTGTCCAATTTATGGGTCAAGGATGAGTCGCGACTCCCGACCGGCAGTTTCAAGAGCCGTGGCCTTGCCATGGCGGTGACAATGGCCAGCCAATTCGGGTTGCGCCGGCTGGCGATTCCGACGGCTGGCAATGCCGGGGGCGCGCTGGCAGCTTACGCCGCGCGGGTTGGCATCGAGGCCTTTGTCTTCATGCCCGCCGACACGCCAGCAATCAACCAATACGAGTGTCAACTGGCTGGAGCCAAGACGTTTCTAGTCGACGGATTGATCACCGACTGCAGCAAGATCGTACGGGCGGGGGTCGAGCGGCTCGGATGGTTCGACGTTTCGACACTCAAAGAGCCGTACCGCATCGAAGGCAAGAAGACGATGGGTCTGGAGCTGGCCGAACAGCTCGACTGGCACCTGCCGGACGTCATTCTTTATCCCACGGGCGGGGGCACGGGCCTGATCGGCATGTGGAAGGCCTTCGCCGAATTGTCGGAACTCGGTTGGTTGGCCGACGAGAAGCGGCCGCGGATGGTGGCCGTGCAATCCGACGGGTGCGCGCCGATTGTGCGGGCCTTCGATCGCGGCGAGCGTTTTGCCGAGCCCTTCGCCGGCGCCGCCACCGTGGCCAGCGGGTTGCGCGTGCCCGCGGCAGTTGGCGATTTCATGATCCTCGACGCCGTGCGCGCCAGCCGCGGCCGCGCGGTGACGGCCGCCGAGTCGCGGATTCGCGAGTGGATGGCCTTGGGCATGCGCAGCGAAGGATTGCCGATCTGTCCCGAGACGGCCGTGTGCCTGGGGGCGCTCGAGCGACTGACGGCCGAGCAGTGGATCAAGCCAGACGAGCAGGTCGTAATTTTCAATACCGGCGCGGCACAAAAGTACCCGGAAGTGATGCGAGTCGATCTGCCGCGCATCGAGCGGCTGGACGAAATCGACTGGGACTTGATTGTCCGTGCGTCGCAGAGTTGAACCGCGCGCGAGCAGCTATCGCTTGCCCAGCGCCGGGTTCAGCTCGATCGCCTTCTTTTGATCGGCTTGCGCCTGCAACAGATTGCCGGCCCGAGCGTGAGCGTTTGCACGCCCCCAATAGGCGCCGGCCAGCCGCGGGTCAAGTTCGATGGCGCGCGTGCAATCGGCAATCACCTGCGTGTTGTCACCCATGCCCAGGGCAATCGCGCCGCGAAACAGATGGGGCTCCGGGATGTTGGGATTCAACTCGATCGCTCGGCTGAAGTCATGCAGGGCTTCCTGGGCGTTGCCAAGCCGCGAATGGATCACTCCGCGATTGATGTAGGCATCAACTAGTTCGCGGTCGCAGCGAA